>NZ_JAPDCN010000061.1:0-522 GCF_027706185.1 Aeromonas sp. Y318-3 | reverse complement strand
CATGACTGGGGTGAAGTCGTAACAAGGTAACCCTAGGGGAACCTGGGGTTGGATCACCTCCTTACCTTAAGATGTCGTGTTGTTGAGTGTTCACACAGATTGCCTTGATTCAAAGTAGTTAGAGCAAAGACCTGATGCGCAAGCGTCAGTGCTTATCTGGCTTCGGTCAGATGAGAGAAGCCCTATCATTGGGTTTTGGGATGTGAATAATGGCGCTCGGCCTCGCAGGCTCGGCACTCGCCATTACCCAAAATCTGCACTGCTAACGCAGCGCAAAGATGATTTTGGGTCCCCTTCGTCTAGAGGCCTAGGACACCGCCCTTTCACGGCGGTAACAGGGGTTCGAATCCCCTAGGGGACGCCACTTCTCTTCTTGCTAACAAGAATGCAGAGTTAAGAACTGATTCTTAACTCTGTTTTCTTCGGCCTTGCGCCGTTGCAAACATGCTCTTTAACAATCTGGAAAGCTGATTTAAAAAGTAGTTCTCAAACATTTGTTACAAGTGCTTTGGAAACTTCTTG
>NZ_JAPDCN010000060.1:0-581 GCF_027706185.1 Aeromonas sp. Y318-3 | reverse complement strand
CCAGGGTCAATAACTTGGGAGGCCGTAATGGCGCTCCCAAGCAGCTTCACAGCGATATCTGTTTACTCTCCCTTGATAATATCTATCTGAGTTCCTTTTCAATCAGACCGACAGAACAATAACCTAGGTCTGCCAAGGCGAGGTTGGCGTGATGGTCTCTCCATACGCCCGAAGGTCCGACGACCAGCTGGCAATACCGCCAATATTTGCGTATCCAGCTTGGTCAGATAACTCAGCGCATTAATCAGGTTTATGCGCTTGGTTGTATCGCTGTAGTGGACCATCCCAATACCATCAGTTCCCCATTCCCGATATTCCTCCCGCCTGACCTGACAATTGAAATAGCTCCCGTTATTGTCGGACATATCTTCCCATACCTCTCCCAGCGCTATACCCAGCGAGATATCTCGTTGGTGAACTGCCCCATTAAAAATGAACGTAATGTGGGTATGGAAACGTCTATCAACACCGAACTCCAGTTTCCAGATATAGCCTAACAGAGCGGGATATTTGTTCTGTACTCGACGAAGGTAACAATTCCGATCTTCCGTCACGAGGTCTAACGTGAGCTGGTCGTAGTA
>NZ_JAPDCN010000059.1:0-581 GCF_027706185.1 Aeromonas sp. Y318-3 | reverse complement strand
CCAGGGTCAATAACTTGGGAGGCCGTAATGGCGCTCCCAAGCAGCTTCACAGCGATATCTGTTTACTCTCCCTTGATGATATCTATCTGAGTTTCTTTTCAATCGAACCGACAAAGTACTAACCGAGGTCTGCCAAGGCGAGGTTGGCGCGATGGTGTCTCCATACGCCCGAAGGTCCGACGACCGGCTGGCAATACCGCCAATATCTGCGTATCCAGCTTGGTCAGATAACTCAGTGCATTAATCAGGTTTATACGCTTGGCTGTATCGCTGTAGTGGACCATCCCAATCCCATCAGTACCCCATTCCCGATAATCCTCCCGCCTGACCTGACAGTTGAAATAGCTCCCGTTATTGTCGGACATATCTTCCCACAGCTCACCCAGCGCTATACCCAGCGAGATATCTCGTTGGTGAATAGCCCCATTAAAAAAGCACGTAATGTGGGTATGGAAACGTCTATCAACACCGAACTCCAGTTTCCAGATATACCCTACCAATGCAGGATATTTGTTCTGTACTCGACGAAGGTAACAATTCCGATCTTCCGTCACGAGGTCTAACGTGAGCTGGTCGTAGTA
>NZ_JAPDCN010000058.1:0-603 GCF_027706185.1 Aeromonas sp. Y318-3 | reverse complement strand
CGATTCCGTCACACTGCGCCTCATGACTGAGCATGACCTTGCGATGCTCTATGAGTGGCTAAATCGATCTCATATCGTCGAGTGGTGGGGCGGAGAAGAAGCACGCCCGACACTTGCTGACGTACAGGAACAGTACTTGCCAAGCGTTTTAGCGCAAGAGTCCGTCACTCCATACATTGCAATGCTGAATGGAGAGCCGATTGGGTATGCCCAGTCGTACGTTGCTCTTGGAAGCGGGGACGGATGGTGGGAAGAAGAAACCGATCCAGGAGTACGCGGAATAGACCAGTCACTGGCGAATGCATCACAACTGGGCAAAGGCTTGGGAACCAAGCTGGTTCGAGCTCTGGTTGAGTTGCTGTTCAATGATCCCGAGGTCACCAAGATCCAAACGGACCCGTCGCCGAGCAACTTGCGAGCGATCCGATGCTACGAGAAAGCGGGGTTTGAGAGGCAAGGTACCGTAACCACCCCAGATGGTCCAGCCGTGTACATGGTTCAAACACGCCAGGCATTCGAGCGAACACGCAGTGATGCCTAACCCTTCCATCGAGGGGGACGTCCAAGGGCTGGCGCCCTTGGCCGCCCCTCATGTCAAACGTT
>NZ_JAPDCN010000057.1:0-649 GCF_027706185.1 Aeromonas sp. Y318-3 | reverse complement strand
GGGGTTCTCCAAATAAACAAAACCCCGGCACACATAAAGCATGTCAGGGTTAAAGGTAGAGCGGTTGTTGGTTCACTTTGAGGGGTGTTCAGTTGGTCGTAGTGGGGCCTGCCGTGGCGGCGGATTCACTCTGTAATCGGCATCAGCGGTTCTGGGACCAGTATGGTGAGCGGGATTGCGAGTGCAATACTCAGCCTCTCTGCCAGTTCATAGGCAGGGCCGATGGCGTCGTAGTCCGCTACCCAGGTAGCCAGGGCCAGCTCGCTTACCTCCATCGCTCGCAGGTAGACACTGTAGCCGTGTACGGTCAGGCCACTGTCACGCACCACCTGAGTTTCCCCCTCTCGATTGATGGCTTCCAGCTCAACGGCTATCGGTTGTTTGGACATCGTGTGTCTCCTCTTGCGGTAAGGGGTCACTCTCCACGCGATAACCGTGATTAGTGCAGGTACGCTGCAGGTCAGCCAGGAAACTTGCCAACACACGGGGTTGCTCGGTGAGAGAAACCGGTCCTGCCTGGCTGCGCCAAAAACAGTGACGAGTGGGGTCCACGCAAATTTCATCTATCGGCTGGCTCATCGTGCGCCAATCCTCGGCATTGGTGAGGGAGAGCAGTTGCCACTGCACCCCAGACCAGCGCAGGTGCAGC
>NZ_JAPDCN010000056.1:0-657 GCF_027706185.1 Aeromonas sp. Y318-3 | reverse complement strand
GGGGTTCTCCAAATAAACAAAACCCCGGCACACATAAAGCATGTCAGGGTTAAAGGTAGAGCGGTTGTTGGTTCACTGTGAGGGGTGTTCAGTTGGCCTTGGTGGCGGCTTCTGCTCCTGTTCCGGCTGTAGGGGCGCGCTTCACCGGCATCAGCGGTCCGGGGACCAGTACGTTGAGTAGGATAGCGAGCGCAACGCTCAGCCGTTCCGCCAGTTGGTAGGCCGGTCCTATGGTGTCGTAGTCAGCTACCTAGGTGGCCAGCGCCAACCCACTGCCCTCCAAAGCCCGCAGGTAGACGCTGTAGCCCTGAACCGCCAGGCTACTGCCGCGCACCACTTGCGTCTCCCCCTCTCGATTAATCGCCTCCAGCTCAACGGCTATCGGTTGTTTGGGCATCTTGAGCATCCTCATGGGGTAAGGGGTCACTCTCTACGCAATAACCGTGATGAATGCAGGTACGCTGCAGGTTGCTCAGAAAGTCTCCCAGTACACGGGGCTGATCAGAGAACGGGACGGGCCCTGCCTGGCTACGCCAGAAACAGCGGCGCGTGAGATCCACACATATTTCATCTATCGGCCGGCTCATCGTGCGCCAATCCTCGGCATTGGTGAGGGAGAGCAGTTGCCACTGCACCCCAGACCAGCGCAGGTGCAGC
>NZ_JAPDCN010000055.1:0-707 GCF_027706185.1 Aeromonas sp. Y318-3 | reverse complement strand
TCGATACACCAGAGCACGAAGTGCTCGCAGTTGTTAAAGAGCGTGCTGTAGTGCGCCTCTCCAAGACGGGAGTAAGCACGGTCGATACTCTCCTCCCGGTTGAAAGCTCGTGCACTATGGTGCTGGATGCGATAGCCCCGTCCTTGGCTAAACTCGGCAAGGGTGGCGATAGCTATCTGACCGGAATGTATACCGGCACTGACCCCCTGGTAGTGGATGACCAGATGGTCCCCCAGATAGAGACCGTGGTGCTGGTAACCGGTGCGGGGGGAAACGAGGTGGTCCCCTGATTGCGGTAATGACATGAACCGTTCCTTAAATAAAATGCGGCATAAAACAGAGGGCACCCGAAGGTGCCCTGATGGTGGTGAATGTGTGGAGGCTGGTGGTCAGGACTGCTTGCGCAGCGTCAAGCTGCTGGCATCCCATACCCAGCGCTGACGAGGATTGCCGGGCAGGTCGAGGGTGAAACCGTTGGGTTCGCGGGTCAGCTTGCCTTCATCGCTGCAGGTACCAAAGGGCTGTGAAAGCATGGTCAGTACCCCCGTCTGGGCGACAGCCAACTGGTAGAGCACCGGGCATGCCACACCGCCGCTGTGCAGCTCAAACAAGACCGCCTGACCGTTGACGAGCGGCAATCGGTGCGTGAGCTTGATGGCGTCATATTCATCGGTGCGCAGCAGCACCTCACCCCCATGCCGGATCTC
>NZ_JAPDCN010000054.1:0-792 GCF_027706185.1 Aeromonas sp. Y318-3 | reverse complement strand
ACGCCGTGGGTCGATGTTTGATGTTATGGAGCAGCAACGATGTTACGCAGCAGGGCAGTCGCCCTAAAACAAAGTTATGCAGCCAAATCCCAACAATTAAGGGTCTTAAAATGGTAAAAGATTGGATTCCCATCTCTCATGATAATTACAAGCAGGTGCAAGGACCGTTCTATCATGGAACCAAAGCCAATTTGGCGATTGGTGACTTGCTAACCACAGGGTTCATCTCTCATTTCGAGGACGGTCGTATTCTTAAGCACATCTACTTTTCAGCCTTGATGGAGCCAGCAGTTTGGGGAGCTGAACTTGCTATGTCACTGTCTGGCCTCGAGGGTCGCGGCTACATATACATAGTTGAGCCAACAGGACCGTTCGAAGACGATCCGAATCTTACGAACAAAAAATTTCCCGGTAATCCAACACAGTCCTATAGAACCTGCGAACCCTTGAGAATTGTTGGCGTTGTTGAAGACTGGGAGGGGCATCCTGTTGAATTAATAAGGGGAATGTTGGATTCGTTAGAGGACTTAAAGCGCCGTGGTTTACACGTCATTGAAGACTAGTCCTTTGCATAACAAAGCCATCAAACCGGACGCCAGAGATTCCGCGCCTGTTGCGCATGGCTTCGCCATTTTATGCGCAATAGGCGCGCCACCCTGTCGCCGTTTATGGCGGCGTTAGGCATCACAAAGTACAGCATCGTGACCAACAGCAACGATTCCGTCACACTGCGCCTCATGACTGAGCATGACCTTGCGATGCTCTATGAGTGGCTAAATCGATCTCATATCG
>NZ_JAPDCN010000053.1:0-934 GCF_027706185.1 Aeromonas sp. Y318-3 | reverse complement strand
CTAGGCTGTGTTCTCAAAATGCTGGTTTTCTGTCCACCAATAGTTCCCGTAAGTAATGAAGGCAGAAAGCCAGCTTGATAAAAGCAGCAAAACTTCCCGCTAGCTTTTCATATCTCGTTGATAATCGACGAAACTTCTTCAGCCATCCGAAGCATCGTTCGACCACGTTTCGCCTGCGATAACGAGCTTTGTCTAATACCAGTGGACGTCCCTTATGGTACCGCTGCTGGTCGCTACGCTGCGGGATGACCGCTTTTATCCTTCTGCGCCGGAGTTCTGCCCGCAAAGCCCTGCTGCTATAGGCCTTATCTGCGGCAAGATGCGCTGGTCGCGTGCGATAACGGCCTGATGAGGTCGGTATCCTTACCATGGCCAACGCACTTGTCGCATATCTGATTTCCGCTGATTGCCCCGGTGAAAGGCAGAACCCCAGCGGTAAACCATTACCATCAGTGACCAAGTGAATTTTGCTGCCAAAACCGCCACGCGAGCGGCCAAGCGCTTGATTCACAGAAGTGTTTTTTTACGCGCTCCGGCAGCATCTTTGGATGCCCTGACATTGGAGCCGTCAATGCACCACAGGTCGAAGTCGATAAGTCCTTCTTCATTGAGATGCAGTTGCAGCGCTTCAAGGATGGCATCAATGCGACCTGTACTTTGCCAACGTCGAAAAGTGTTGTAGACCGAACTCCATGGGCCGAAACGTTCTGGCAGATCTCGCCAAGGTGCACCGGTGTGGAGTATCCAGAGAATGCCATTGAGCACCTGGCGTGGCTCGCGAGTAGGACGTCCGCTTATGTGGTGGTATGGGAAAAGGGGCTCGATAAGCCTCCATTGTGCATCGGTCAACTGGTAACGACGGGACACTGCGTAGGTCTTAAGCTATTGAGAGGATTTGAGATTATATCTTCATCACTTTAAGAACACAGCCTAG
>NZ_JAPDCN010000052.1:0-1009 GCF_027706185.1 Aeromonas sp. Y318-3 | reverse complement strand
TGTTGTGCAGCCAGCTCCTGACAGTTCAATATCAGAAGTGATCTGCACCAATCTCGACTATGCTCAATACTCGTGTGGGCTCTGTTGCAAAAATCGTGAAGCTTGAGCATGCTTGGCGGAGATTGGACGGACGGAACGATGACGGATTTCAAGTGGCGCCATTTCCAGGGTGATGTGATCCTGTGGGCGGTGCGCTGGTATTGTCGCTATCCGATCAGCTATCGCGACCTTGAGGAAATGCTGGCGGAACGCGGCATTTCGGTCGACCATACGACGATCTATCGCTGGGTCCAGTGCTACGCCCCGGAGATGGAGAAGCGGCTGCGCTGGTTCTGGCGGCGTGGCTTTGATCCGAGCTGGCGCCTGGATGAAACCTACGTCAAGGTGCGGGGCAAGTGGACCTACCTGTACCGGGCAGTCGACAAGCGGGGCGACACGATCGATTTCTACCTGTCGCCGACCCGCAGCGCCAAGGCAGCGAAGCGGTTCCTGGGCAAGGCCCTGCGAGGCCTGAAGCACTGGGAAAAGCCTGCCACGCTCAATACCGACAAAGCGCCGAGCTATGGTGCAGCGATCACCGAATTGAAGCGCGAAGGAAAGCTGGACCGGGAGACGGCCCACCGGCAGGTGAAGTATCTCAATAACGTGATCGAGGCCGATCACGGAAAGCTCAAGATACTGATCAAGCCGGTGCGCGGTTTCAAATCGATCCCCACGGCCTATGCCACGATCAAGGGATTCGAAGTCATGCGAGCCCTGCGCAAAGGACAGGCTCGCCCCTGGTGCCTGCAGCCCGGCATCAGGGGCGAGGTGCGCCTTGTGGAGAGAGCTTTTGGCATTGGGCCCTCGGCGCTGACGGAGGCCATGGGCATGCTCAACCACCATTTCGCAGCAGCCGCCTGATCGGCGCAGAGCGACAGCCTACCTCTGACTGCCGCCAATCTTTGCAACAGAGCCTCCGTCGCCATGCTCACCTCGCTTTGGTGCACACGAGTATTGAGCATAGTCG
>NZ_JAPDCN010000051.1:0-1014 GCF_027706185.1 Aeromonas sp. Y318-3 | reverse complement strand
CTCACAGCCAAACTATCAGGTCAAGTCTGCTTTTATTATTTTTAAGCGTGCATAATAAGCCCTACACAAATTGGGAGTTAGACATCATGAGCAACGCAGTGCCCGCCGAGATTTCGGTACAGCTATCACAGGCACTCAACGTCATCGAGCATCATCTGGGATCGACGTTGCTGGCCGTGCATTTGTACGGCTCTGCACTCGACGGTGGCCTGAAGCCATGCAGTGATATTGATTTGCTGGTTACTGTGACTGCACAGCTCGATGAGACTGTGCGGCAGGCTCTGTTCGTAGATTTCCTGGAAGTTTCCGCTTCTCCCGGCCAAAGTGAAGCTCTCCGTGCCTTGGAAGTTACCATCGTCGTGTACGGCGATGTTGTTCCTTGGCGTTATCCAGCCAGACGGGAACTGCAATTCGGGGAGTGGCAGCGCAAGGACATTCTTGCGGGCATCTTCGAGCCCGCGACAACCGATGTTGATCTGGCTATTCTGCTAACTAAAGCAAGGCAACACAGCCTTGCCTTGGCAGGTTCGGCCGCGGAAGATTTCTTCAACCCAGTCCCGGAAAGCGATCTATTCAAAGCACTGGCCGACACCTTGAAACTATGGAACTCACAACCGGATTGGGCAGGCGACGAGCGGAATGTAGTGCTTACCTTGTCTCGCATTTGGTACAGCGCAGCAACCGGCAAGATCGCGCCGAAGGATGTAGCTGCCAACTGGGTAATGGAACGCCTGCCCGTCCAACATCAGCCCGTGCTGCTTGAAGCCCAGCAGGCTTACCTTGGACAAGGGATGGATTGCTTGGCCTCACGCGCTGATCAGTTGACTGCGTTCATTTACTTTGTGAAGCACGAAGCCGCCAGTCTGCTCGGCTCCACGCCAATGATGTCTAAAACAAAGTTAGGCATCACAAAGTACAGCATCGTGACCAACAGCACCGATTCCGTCACACTGCGCCTCATGACTGAGCATGACCTTGCGATGCTCTATGAGTGGCTAAATCGATCTCATATCG
>NZ_JAPDCN010000050.1:0-1027 GCF_027706185.1 Aeromonas sp. Y318-3 | reverse complement strand
GGCTCATCGTGCGCCAATCCTCGGCATTGGTGAGGGAGAGCAGTTGCCACTGCACCCCAGACCAGCGCAGGTGCAGCGTAACGGTGCGGGCATGGGGGCTATCAGGAGTGATGTGTAGTAACCAGCGCTGGCCACGGTGGCGTGGTTGTATCTTGGCCTTGGCGGCGACCAGTCCCAGCCACTGGCGCGAGGTGTGGGAGAGCGGCAGTTCGTTAGTCATCACACACCTCCTACTCCCCGCTGACCGTGACGGTGAAATATCCCAACTGGGCGTAGCTAATGAAATTGCTCTGCCACAGGGCGAACAGTTCCCGCGCTTCCACGCAGGGCAGTGGTCTCCAGCCCTGCAGATAGTGCTCGTCGCAAGAGAGGTTGAAGTCGAGCTCCTTGCAGAGCTCGGCATCCTGGCCCAGTCCCTGATAACTGAAGTCGGTGATGTAATCGAAGACCCAGCCGTGCAATCCCCGAATAAGCCGCAGCTCTACCGGATGGACGCCACCCGTCTCGGCACTGTAGCCGGGGCTGCGAAAGTTGAAGGTCAGGGTCGAGAGGTCGGTGAGGTCGAACTGTTGTTCCCGCACGACGCTGCGCAGTAAGTCAGGCAGCTCGGGCGAAATCGGCAGGGCCATCCCTGCCAAGTGAAATGGCATGGTCATCTTGGTGTGTCCTTTCGTATCGAATGTGAGACGCGTTAATCCCTGAACCAGCGCCAGGCGCGGTAGAGGCTGTAGGTGGCAGCCAAGGGCGCCGCCAGCGAGGTGGCCGAACTCCCCAGCAACGCACCGACTGCAGCGGTCACCACAGTCGTTGCTGATGGATTCAGTGCCGTGCTGGTGGCCATGCAAGGCAGGGCCGCAAGGGTAGGCTGCCGAGCCACAGAGTGAAGCGCCTGATGTGCGATACACCCCGTAGCAATGAGCTGGTTAATCTGCTTGCTGTAGTGAAAGCCCTCGATACACCAGAGCACGAAGTGCTCGCAGTTGTTAAAGAGCGTGCTGTAGTGCGCCTCTCCAAGACGGGAGTAAGC
>NZ_JAPDCN010000049.1:0-1162 GCF_027706185.1 Aeromonas sp. Y318-3 | reverse complement strand
TGTCGTTTTCAGAAGACGGCTGCACTGAACGTCAGAAGCCGACTGCACTATAGCAGCGGAGGGGTTGGATCCATCAGGCAACGACGGGCTGCTGCCGGCCATCAGCGGACGCAGGGAGGACTTTCCGCAACCGGCCGTTCGATGCGGCACCGATGGCCTTCGCGCAGGGGTAGTGAATCCGCCAGGATTGACTTGCGCTGCCCTACCTCTCACTAGTGAGGGGCGGCAGCGCATCAAGCGGTGAGCGCACTCCGGCACCGCCAACTTTCAGCACATGCGTGTAAATCATCGTCGTAGAGACGTCGGAATGGCCGAGCAGATCCTGCACGGTTCGAATGTCGTAACCGCTGCGGAGCAAGGCCGTCGCGAACGAGTGGCGGAGGGTGTGCGGTGTGGCGGGCTTCGTGATGCCTGCTTGTTCTACGGCACGTTTGAAGGCGCGCTGAAAGGTCTGGTCATACATGTGATGGCGACGCACGACACCGCTCCGTGGATCGGTCGAATGCGTGTGCTGCGCAAAAACCCAGAACCACGGCCAGGAATGCCCGGCGCGCGGATACTTCCGCTCAAGGGCGTCGGGAAGCGCAACGCCGCTGCGGCCCTCGGCCTGGTCCTTCAGCCACCATGCCCGTGCACGCGACAGCTGCTCGCGCAGGCTGGGTGCCAAGCTCTCGGGTAACATCAAGGCCCGATCCTTGGAGCCCTTGCCCTCCCGCACGATGATCGTGCCGTGATCGAAATCCAGATCCTTGACCCGCAGTTGCAAACCCTCACTGATCCGCATGCCCGTTCCATACAGAAGCTGGGCGAACAAACGATGCTCGCCTTCCAGAAAACCGAGGATGCGAACCACTTCATCCGGGGTCAGCACCACCGGCAAGCGCCGCGACGGCCGAGGTCTTCCGATCTCCTGAAGCCAGGGCAGATCCGTGCACAGCACCTTGCCGTAGAAGAACAGCAAGGCCGCCAATGCCTGACGATGCGTGGAGACCGAAACCTTGCGCTCGTTCGCCAGCCAGGACAGAAATGCCTCGACTTCGCTGCTGCCCAAGGTTGCCGGGTGACGCACACCGTGGAAACGGATGAAGGCACGAACCCAGTGGACATAAGCCTGTTCGGTTCGTAAGCTGTAATGCAAGTAGCGTATGCGCTCACGCAACTG
>NZ_JAPDCN010000048.1:0-1183 GCF_027706185.1 Aeromonas sp. Y318-3 | reverse complement strand
GGAATATCCGGATCATGGTGTTGGCGCGGATGATCCGGGTTTGGGGATGCTGGCGTTATTCGTGCGCCTGCTCTGCGTCTGGGTAAGCCGCATCAAACAGGATGGCGTAGAGCGCACAATCAATGCCGTTGACGGTATCGTGATGCGGGTAATAGGGTGGTGCGTCTCGGGAGCGCTCGAAGTAGTCGCCAAAGCAGCTGAGGCATTCGCGGATCTCGATGGTGGATCCCCGCAGCAAGGCCTCTTCAAGCTGCCTGGCATAACCCTCGTCATCACGCGCCTTGGTGACGGCTTTTTCCAGTAATGCCAGCGCCTCCTCGTTGCAGGCAGTAGCCAGACGATGGCGCAGCTTGCTCAGGGTTTCCTCAAGGGAATAGGGGTTAGGTAATCGCATCGCTCATTTCTCTTTTGGAACGGACTAATGGCGCAGCTGATGCAGCAGCGCATCGATGGCCTCGATACTATCGGCCTGGGTGAGCGGGGAGCCGTTAGGCAGGTGAGCCACGATGGCGGGCTCGGTCTGCATCTCGACGTTGTCTGCCAGCCAACAGCGCAACTCGATGAGGATATCGAGGGCGGTGAGGTGGGTTTTGCCTGGGGTCTGGTTCATAGCTGACCTCTTTCGGCCATCGAGACTAAGCCCTCAGCACCGACCACCAGATGGTCAAGCAATCGCACATCGACCAGCGCCAAGGCTTCTTTGAGGGCCTGGGTAAAGACCCTGTCAGATTGACTGGGTTCCGGGTCACCGCTGGGGTGATTGTGCACCGCGATGATGGCCCCACTGTTGAGCAGTATGGCCCGCTTGACCACTTCCCGTGGGTAGATACTGGCGCTGTCCAAGGTGCCGCGAAACAGCTCCTCAAAGGCCAGTACACGATGTTGGGAGTCGAGGAACAGTGCACCAAACACTTCGTGCTCCCGGTCCTGCAGCAGGGTCTGCAGCCGCTCAGCGGCCTCTGTGGTACTGGTGATGGCGGAGCCTTTGGCAAGACGCTTGCGAGCAATCTGATTGGCGATACGCAACAGGTCTTGCTCGGTCACGGGTTCGGTGACGACATAGGTGCCGGGGCATTCCCCGGCTTTGAGTTTGTGGTAACGCATGTGGGGTTCTCCAAATAAACAAAACCCCGGCACACATAAAGCATGTCAGGGTTAAAGGTAGAGCGGTTGTTGGTTCACT
>NZ_JAPDCN010000047.1:0-1195 GCF_027706185.1 Aeromonas sp. Y318-3 | reverse complement strand
GGAAGGTGCGAACAAGTGGATCGCACCTTCACCACGAACTCTTTGTCCGCATTTGAAATGCCCATCACTCCAAAAACCTGACTTTTTGCTGCAAGTATTCGGCTATTAAGCGCCATTTAGCCTCATTTTCGAGGCTTATCTCGATTTTTGGGCACAGCTATCCCATGCCCGTATCATCTGGTCCACGCGAAACAGATTCGCCAGCGTAAACAACATCGCCAGTTGGTTGTCGTTCTTACGCAGCCCCTTGAACCGCGCCTTCACAAAGCCAAACTGACGTTTGATGATCCGAAACGGGTGCTCCACTTTGGCGCGGATGCTGGATTTGAGCCTCTCAAAGGCAATCACAGCCTTGTTTTTGTGCGGATGTTTTTTGAGCTCCTTGAGCCTGCCAGGTCGCATCGCAATCGCCCATTGTGCCTTTACATCTGCCAGCTCTTCACGGTTTTCTGCACCCTGATATCCTGCGTCAGCGAACACAAATGCCTCCTCGCCATGGAGCAGATTTCCCACTTGATTGAGGTCGTGCTCATTGGCTGCCGTGGTCTCCAGACTGTGCGTCAGGCCACTCTTGGCATCGACACCGATATGAGCCTTCATGCCGAAGTACCATTGATTGCCTTTCTTGGTCTGGTGCATCTCGCCGTCACGCTCGCCACGCTTGTTCTTGGTCGAGCAAGGGGCCTCAATGAGAGTGGCATCGACCAACGTGCCTTGCTTCATCATGATGCCGGCGTCAGAAAGCCATTGGTTGACGGTGTCGAAGAGCTGCCGAGCCAGCCGGTGCTGCTCCAGCAGATGGCGGAAGTTCATGATGGTGGTACGGTCGGGGATGGCCTGGTCCAGTGAGAGCTTGGCAAACAGACGCATCGAAGCAATCTCATAGAGCGCATCCTCCATGGCGCCGTCGCTAAGGCTATACCACTGTTGCATGCAGTGAATACGCAGCATGGTATCGAGTGGGTAGGGACGACGGCCATTACCTGCCTTGGGATAGACGGGCTCGATGACCGCCAGCATCATTGCCCATGGGAGCAACGCCTCCATACGAGCTAGGAATAACTCCTTACGGGTTTTGCGGCGTTTGCCATTGAACTCGCTATCCGCGAAGGTGAGCTGATGATTCATGCTGAACCTTATCCCTGATGCCAAGTGGGGCTCATGATCTCACATCAGGGACTTGTTCGCACCTTCC
>NZ_JAPDCN010000046.1:0-1234 GCF_027706185.1 Aeromonas sp. Y318-3 | reverse complement strand
CAGGGCGGGATTATACTTTTTGCGAGCAATTCGCATCTGTCGTCACGCCAAAAAACATCTCCATTCGAAAATCATCACTCCAGCAAGCGCATTTGATTTTTCGCCGCTTGCTGATTGACTTCGGATGATGCTGCGCCATGTTCAGCGCAATGCGACGAAACAGGGCAAACACCTCTGCTGCCTCCCTGTCACCAATCCGGCTCAGGTCTTCCCGATAGGTCACATCCAGTACCCAGTGCTGTTGGTTCTCGATGTGCCAATGCTGGCGTACTGCCTTGGCGGCTTGCTCCGGCTCTATCGCCAACGAGCTGACGTAGTATTGGGTGTCTAACGTGACCTTGCCTTTTTGACCGCGACTGCGCTCCACGGCGATAAGGCTTGTTATGCCGGGCCAAGCCAGTTTCTGTTCAGCGGGGAGTTCTGCGGTTAACTGAAAGACTGTTCGCTCCTCCTGGCGGCCATGACCCTGCTCTTGCGTGCAGTGTTGCGCCAACCCTTCACCATCGTGCTCCCACCAGGGCTGGAACTGACTACGGATTGCCGCCAGTAAGCCGGGCTGGTTTTCCTTTACCTGAACGACAAAGTCAGCCCCACGGGCGGTCAGTCGCTGCAAGGTTTCTTTCTGACAGTGCAGGGCATCCATGGTCACGATGGCATCTTTAATATCAAGGCAATCAATCAGCTGTCTTACTGTCTCGATTTCCCCGCCTTTGTGTTGAGTGGCCTTCTGGCAGAGCACCAGCCCCTCACCGGTATCAAACGCCGTCACCAGATGCAGGCAATTATCGGACCCGTGTTGGTTGACTGCCCCTCGTATGGTCTTGCCATCGATGGCAATGATAGACTGACCAGCGGCTTGGCGACGGGCATTGACCCAGGTAAACAAGGCGTGTACCAGCGGTTCGATAGCGATGCCTCTGATGATGCGGGCAATCGAGTGACGGGTTGGGATGGCGCCGGCAAAAGGTCGGTACTTGCGCAACCAATCGAGCTTGTTAGTACCGAAATCCTCGATCTCCTGCCAGCCTTCGCAACCGGAAACGACAGCGGCCATTACCAGAAACATGATATCGACCAGATCATGTTGACGATTGACAGAACTGCGCGGGTCTTCGATGAGCGATAAGTGGGCGAAGAAGTCCATAACGGGTGGCTCCAATAAGATGAGAACACCCGATCAGATCGCTGAAAAATCAGAAAGTTCCATTAAATCTCAGGGTATGATCCCGCCCTG
>NZ_JAPDCN010000045.1:0-1238 GCF_027706185.1 Aeromonas sp. Y318-3 | reverse complement strand
CGCAGTGATGCCTAACCCTTCCATCGAGGGGGACGTCCAAGGGCTGGCGCCCTTGGCCGCCCCTCATGTCAAACGTTAACCTCTGAGGAAGAATTGTGAAACTATCACTAATGGTAGCTATATCGAAGAATGGAGTTATCGGGAATGGCCCTGATATTCCATGGAGTGCCAAAGGTGAACAGCTCCTGTTTAAAGCTATTACCTATAACCAATGGCTGTTGGTTGGACGCAAGACTTTTGAATCAATGGGAGCATTACCCAACCGAAAGTATGCGGTCGTAACACGTTCAAGTTTTACATCTGACAATGAGAACGTATTGATCTTTCCATCAATTAAAGATGCTTTAACCAACCTAAAGAAAATAACGGATCATGTCATTGTTTCAGGTGGTGGGGAGATATACAAAAGCCTGATCGATCAAGTAGATACACTACATATATCTACAATAGACATCGAGCCGGAAGGTGATGTTTACTTTCCTGAAATCCCCAGCAATTTTAGGCCAGTTTTTACCCAAGACTTCGCCTCTAACATAAATTATAGTTACCAAATCTGGCAAAAGGGTTAACAAGTGGCAGCAACGGATTCGCAAACCTGTCACGCCTTTTGTACCAAAAGCCGCGCCAGGTTTGCGATCCGCTGTGCCAGGCGTTAAGGCTACATGAAAATCGTACATTACGAAGCGAATGCACCATGGATAGGAAGAATGAAATGCCCAAACCCAAAGTGTGGGAAGGAAACTCCTGCCTGGCAATCGAGCGGCATGAGCGACAGTTGCCCGCATTTTTTCTGTGATACTTGCTCGAATGTAATCCATAGAGAGCAGGACCATGCATTACTGTATGAAAATGAAATCAATCAAGAGCTCTTGGATCGAATAGCAGCAACTCTTCCAGATTGCCCTTGCGGGGGTAGGTTTGTTCCTGGTGCAAACCCAAAGTGTCCGAGTTGCAAGACCGAGTACGTGCACCAATGGGATGCAGTGAAAAGGTTGAATGTACCTTTTATGCCAATCTTGGATGGTTCCTGCTTGATTCGAGATAGGCTGTATTCGTATGAAGTATGCATTGGTTCTAAACCAAAATACTGGTGGCGTTTGTTCACAAATGCCTTAACAAGTTTAGGCAAGGGACGCTCCTGACGTCGCGCCCCTGCTAAAAGCGTTAGATGCACTAAGCACATAATTGCTCACAGCCAAACTATCAGGTCAAGTCTGCTTTTATTATTTTTAAGCGTG
>NZ_JAPDCN010000044.1:0-3241 GCF_027706185.1 Aeromonas sp. Y318-3 | reverse complement strand
TGACGTTATTGCGGAAGCGCCTGATGAAGAGCAGGCATCTCACTATGCCAATATCTCTGTTGAGCAGTGGCGCCGGCTTCGTCGCCGGCGGATGCAGCCCCATATGCTCACCTCATGCGAGGCAGCCCCTCAGCTCGTCCAGTCAGTGATAGACAGGGTTGCCAGCCTTCCCCTTCCCAAGGTTCAGCCTTCCTCCTTGCTGGACGTTAAGCGGGAGCCGCGCAGGGTTTCCGGTTTTGCTCCTGCTGATAGGCGGGCACCTAACTACACGTTCGAGGACGGCTATGGCGGTCGCCGGTCTACCAACATGAAGCTCACGACTAGGAAGTCGGACACTGTTTCGATTTTTAGTAACGGTGACCAAATTGACGACTCTCCCAGTTCTGGTGCTCCAGTTCGAGCGCTCAGGGCTCTGCGCCTTGAGTCGTCCTTGCCGAACGCGGCAGAGGGTAACCCTCGTGCGTTGGGTTATGTCATCCGACCGATCACCGAATCAGCCTCACTTCGCAAGCCTGACGGGGCCCCGCTTGCGGGGTGTCAGCCTTGCGATGTTGAGGCCCGTGTTGTCGGGCAGCTGCAACACCATGTTGCAACCAGTGAAACCGGCCCCGCGCCATCCATGTCCGCCATCGAGCAGTCCCTGATTGCTTGGGTTGAATACCGTAACAGTTATCAAAAAGGGGGAACCCATGAAGAAGCCGCCAATCGTGTACCTGCTCCCCGAAAAGTCCGGACTGGACGAAACCGGCCTGACCCTGACCTTCACCAAGACTCTCGAGGAGGCGAAGGCCATGGCGGTCAGCTTGGGTTGCAAAACCTTGTTTCGTATGCGGCTATACGGGAATGAGCCCAAGATCCTTCCAGGTGGATGGATCCGAACCGGTGAGACCGAATGGATGTTCATCAAGGACTTTGAGCAGTACGCGAAAGAGAATTCGTGCAACCATCACTATCACTGACCGCCATGGTTGATTTTTCAGCCCATAGGTGATCAGATAGCAAAGCGCCCCGGGGCTCTGACCTCCCGAGGCGCTTCTAATCACAAAGCCTGGAAGGAGGCCCTATGACTAACCGTGATCTTACAGATACTTACCGCCAACTCAAAGCCCTCGAACGCGCCATCACTGCGCTGACCGAGGCCGCCAGCCTTATCCCCGAAGACGATGACCACGCCGCCCTGATGGTGGTCTTGTCAGACCGCATCGAGGCCGAATTTGTCGCCCTGCAGGGCGACCTCGTCCGTTCATGGTCTCTTAACACAGCTGCATAAATTCCAACTAAACCAAATGTGTTAAAAACTTGCTTTTTGCGTCACGGTGACGATAATTAATTATCGTCACTGTCACGCTAAAGGCACCGCAAATGAAAGACGTTAACGACAATCAAACCGCAGACCTGCTCCCCATGAAGCGGCCAAGAGGTCGCCCCCGCACCGGTAAGGCCATGACTCAGGCCGAACGCCAAGCCAAGTACCGCGCCAAGCTGGCTGACATTACGGTCGCTGTTACGTTTAATCGGGATGATGTGCCCGCCCTCAAGCTGCTCCTGGCTAACCCAAACCCCGCCCTCGATGTCGACCAGGCAACGCTCGATCGTATCGCGCAAGCGGTGTTCGGGGCGGCCATCGGCTAGGCCAGTGCCAGAGAACGGGGGCGGTAGCCCCCACAAGGCGCCCCCCTTACGTCAAATTTTTCACGTAAGGCAGGCGCCGGAACACGCCCATGCTAACCCGAGACGTGAACCCCCCCTTCCCTGCAAAACCGGCAGTTAAGGGGTTCGGTGCACTGAGGGAGGCAAACGCCTCAGCGCATCGCGAACTTGCTCATTTGGCCATCAACAGCGTAGGATTTGTAAAGTTGTCCGTCTCCCAGATTTCCGCTTAACGGATAAGGGCGAAACGAAGTAGGCAGGAACGCCAGCGCACGAGCAGCCGACGCCGAAAAAGAAAGCCCCCGCAAGGTCTCGAACACCTTCGGGGGACGGTCACCCACTCAACTCATGAACGCATCACAGGTGACGATATGATCTTACATCATTCCGCCGCCTTCTCCATAGCGAGAAGGGGGCAACATGCGAAAAGTTAGCCCTACGACCGAGGACGCGCGGGATGCGCGCAGCGCGCACGAGAGGCCGCGGGCGGGGGGCGCCCTTGGTATAGTTGGGAACTTCGCTTCACCCCCCCTAGCGCCGACCGTGAAATACGTCCACAACGAGGACGGCGAAGCTATCCCCGTTGCCTTCCAAAAAGATGGATCCCTCCGTCTCGTCAAGACCTATGAGGAAGCTCGGGCCGAACGCTGGGCGCTCAAGTCAGTAGCCAGCAAGGTGCTCTGGGGTAGCCTCACGAGTAAGTGCATGGTGTACCTCAAGCCCACCAAGGGCGAGAAACTTGGCCATGTCGAGGTCTGGAAGGGTCACGTCCATGGCAGGGCCTTCTATCAGGGTCTGATGACTTGCCGTAGCGTGTGGGCTTGCCCGCTATGCGCCGCGAAGATCTCCGAACGCCGCAGGGTCGAGCTGGTCTCTGGGCAGACCAAGGCAAAGGACTTGGGTTGGCGCTCTCACCTGGTAACCCTGACAATCCCCCATGGCATCGGCGATGACCTCAAGGAGCTGCTTAAGCTCTTGTCCAAAGCCCTCAGCCGTATGAGCGGTGGCAAGAACAACCTTCACGCCAAGCTCGAGAAGGCTCTCCCTGGTGAGAAGATCCATGGCTTCATCAGGGCGAGAGAAGTGACCCATCGTGTTCACGGCTGGCACCCCCATTTTCACCTCATCGTCTACACCTCCCAGGGCATAACCCCGAGCGACCTTCTTGAGGTCTATCGTCCTGCCTGGCAAAAGGCGTGTGTTGCTGTAGGCCTTGGCCGACCTTCTGATGAACATGGGATCGATGTGAAGGATGGTAGCTATGCTGCCAGCTACGCCAGTAAGTGGGGTATCGAGGACGAGATGACGAAGAGCCATGCCAAGCAAGGCAGGTTGGGAAGCATCACGCCATGGGGTCTCCTTCGGGCCGTCCTTGACCAGGACAACCCAGACTATCCCCCAGAGCGTGCAGCAGGCCTCTTCAAGGTCTATGCCAAGGCATTCCATAGCCAGCATCAGCTGAAGTGGAGCCCTGGCCTTCGTGAGCTCCTGGAGCTGGAGCAGGAAGTTTCCGATGACGTTATTGCGGAAGCGCCTGATGAAGAGCAGGCATCTCACTATGCCAATATCTCTGTTGAGCAGTGGCGCCGGC
>NZ_JAPDCN010000043.1:0-3361 GCF_027706185.1 Aeromonas sp. Y318-3 | reverse complement strand
TGATGCCTAACCCTTCCATCGAGGGGGACGTCCAAGGGCTGGCGCCCTTGGCCGCCCCTCATGTCAAACGTTGGGCGTCTTTTCAGTAGTGGTACTTGAGTTGAACGATCCAAAGGGCATCATCCGCCACTTTGTAAACCATTCGGTGCTCATCCGTAATTCGACGAGACCAATAACCGGCCAAAGCATGTTTTAATGGCTCTGGCTTGCCCACTCCAGAGAAAGGCTCTCGGGTGGTTTCTTTAATTAGCTTGTTAATTCGATCAACCATGCGGCGGTCTTGTTTTTGCCAGAACAGATAATCTTCCCATGCATCATCGGAAAAAATTAATCTCATTCGGCCAACTCCCGCGCCTGTCCTCGGCCCGCTTCAAGTTGCTCGATCGACTTGAAAAGCCGCTTGGCGTTGGCGGGGCTGCGCAGCAGATACGCAGTTTCTTCCAGCGCCTGGAAATCTTCCAGCGAGAGAATCACAACCGATTGGTCGCCGTTACGTGTGATGATCACCGGCTCATGATCGTTGCAAACACGATCCATGGTTCCAGCCAGGTTGGCGCGGGCGTGTGTGTAAGTGATAGCGTCCATAACATCCTCCGTACATGTACAGAAGATTGTACAACAAGAGCAACTCGAAGGCGAGGCAAAAAAACGCCCAACCCTTCAATCAAGTCGGGACGGCCAAAAGCAAGCTTTTGGCTCCCCTCGCTGGCGCTCGGCGCCCCTTATTTCAAACGTTAGACGGCAAAGTCACAGACCGCGGGATCTCTTATGACCAACTACTTTGATAGCCCCTTCAAAGGCAAGCTGCTTTCTGAGCAAGTGAAGAACCCCAATATCAAAGTTGGGCGGTACAGCTATTACTCTGGCTACTATCATGGGCACTCATTCGATGACTGCGCACGGTATCTGTTTCCGGACCGTGATGACGTTGATAAGTTGATCATCGGTAGTTTCTGCTCTATCGGGAGTGGGGCTTCCTTTATCATGGCTGGCAATCAGGGGCATCGGTACGACTGGGCATCATCTTTCCCGTTCTTTTATATGCAGGAAGAACCTGCATTCTCAAGCGCACTCGATGCCTTCCAAAAAGCAGGTAATACTGTCATTGGCAATGACGTTTGGATCGGCTCTGAGGCAATGGTCATGCCCGGAATCAAGATCGGGCACGGTGCGGTGATAGGCAGCCGCTCGTTGGTGACAAAAGATGTGGAGCCTTACGCTATCGTTGGCGGCAATCCCGCTAAGAAGATTAAGAAACGCTTCACCGATGAGGAAATTTCATTGCTTCTGGAGATGGAGTGGTGGAATTGGTCACTGGAGAAGATCAAAGCGGCAATGCCCATGCTGTGCTCGTCTAATATTGTTGGCCTGCACAAGTATTGGCTCGAGTTTGCCGTCTAACAATTCAATCAAGCCGATGCCGCTTCGCGGCACGGCTTATTTCAGGCGTTAGATGCACTAAGCACATAATTGCTCACAGCCAAACTATCAGGTCAAGTCTGCTTTTATTATTTTTAAGCGTGCATAATAAGCCCTACACAAATTGGGAGATATATCATGAAAGGCTGGCTTTTTCTTGTTATCGCAATAGTTGGCGAAGTAATCGCAACATCCGCATTAAAATCTAGCGAGGGCTTTACTAAGCTTGCCCCTTCCGCCGTTGTCATAATCGGTTATGGCATCGCATTTTATTTTCTTTCTCTGGTTCTGAAATCCATCCCTGTCGGTGTTGCTTATGCAGTCTGGTCGGGACTCGGCGTCGTCATAATTACAGCCATTGCCTGGTTGCTTCATGGGCAAAAGCTTGATGCGTGGGGCTTTGTAGGTATGGGGCTCATAATTGCTGCCTTTTTGCTCGCCCGATCCCCATCGTGGAAGTCGCTGCGGAGGCCGACGCCATGGTGACGGTGTTCGGCATTCTGAATCTCACCGAGGACTCCTTCTTCGATGAGAGCCGGCGGCTAGACCCCGCCGGCGCTGTCACCGCGGCGATCGAAATGCTGCGAGTCGGATCAGACGTCGTGGATGTCGGACCGGCCGCCAGCCATCCGGACGCGAGGCCTGTATCGCCGGCCGATGAGATCAGACGTATTGCGCCGCTCTTAGACGCCCTGTCCGATCAGATGCACCGTGTTTCAATCGACAGCTTCCAACCGGAAACCCAGCGCTATGCGCTCAAGCGCGGCGTGGGCTACCTGAACGATATCCAAGGATTTCCTGACCCTGCGCTCTATCCCGATATTGCTGAGGCGGACTGCAGGCTGGTGGTTATGCACTCAGCGCAGCGGGATGGCATCGCCACCCGCACCGGTCACCTTCGACCCGAAGACGCGCTCGACGAGATTGTGCGGTTCTTCGAGGCGCGGGTTTCCGCCTTGCGACGGAGCGGGGTCGCTGCCGACCGGCTCATCCTCGATCCGGGGATGGGATTTTTCTTGAGCCCCGCACCGGAAACATCGCTGCACGTGCTGTCGAACCTTCAAAAGCTGAAGTCGGCGTTGGGGCTTCCGCTATTGGTCTCGGTGTCGCGGAAATCCTTCTTGGGCGCCACCGTTGGCCTTCCTGTAAAGGATCTGGGTCCAGCGAGCCTTGCGGCGGAACTTCACGCGATCGGCAATGGCGCTGACTACGTCCGCACCCACGCGCCTGGAGATCTGCGAAGCGCAATCACCTTCTCGGAAACCCTCGCGAAATTTCGCAGTCGCGACGCCAGAGACCGAGGGTTAGATCATGCCTAGCATTCACCTTCCGGCCGCCCGCTAGCGGACCCTGGTCAGGTTCCGCGAAGGTGGGCGCAGACATGCTGGGCTCGTCAGGATCAAACTGCACTATGAGGCGGCGGTTCATACCGCGCCAGGGGAGCGAATGGACAGCGAGGAGCCTCCGAACGTTCGGGTCGCCTGCTCGGGTGATATCGACGAGGTTGTGCGGCTGATGCACGACGCTGCGGCGTGGATGTCCGCCAAGGGAACGCCCGCCTGGGACGTCGCGCGGATCGACCGGACATTCGCGGAGACCTTCGTCCTGAGATCCGAGCTCCTAGTCGCGAGTTGCAGCGACGGCATCGTCGGCTGTTGCACCTTGTCGGCCGAGGATCCCGAGTTCTGGCCCGACGCCCTCAAGGGGGAGGCCGCATATCTGCACAAGCTCGCGGTGCGACGGACACATGCGGGCCGGGGTGTCAGCTCCGCGCTGATCGAGGCTTGCCGCCATGCCGCGCGAACGCAGGGGTGCGCCAAGCTGCGGCTCGACTGCCACCCGAACCTGCGTGGCCTATACGAGCGGCTCGGATTCACCCACGTCGACACTTTCAATCCCGGCTGGGATCCAACCTTCATCGCAGAACGCCTAGAACTCGAAA
>NZ_JAPDCN010000042.1:0-4249 GCF_027706185.1 Aeromonas sp. Y318-3 | reverse complement strand
TATTGAACTGTCAGGAGCTGGCTGCACAACAGCCATTACGCCCAATCAACTGGTGCAGTCGTCTTCTGAAAATGACAATTGAACTAATTGTTAGGAACTAGTTTAAACAGACTGATGGGGGTTTCAATGTTCATACGGGCGTATTTACGTGCATCGACAGAGGAACAGGATGCTGAGCGGGCACGACAGCTGTTGATTGACTTTGCTGCTGAGCATAGCCATCAGATTGCCAGTTTCTACGTGGAGAATGAGTCGGGGGCGACGCTGGACAGGCCTGAACTTATGCGGCTGATTCGCGATGCTACAGATTGTGACATTGTACTGGTAGAGCAGATTGACCGTCTGGCCCGTCTCAATCAGACGGATTGGCAAACATTGAAGCAATTACTGGCGCAGAAAAAGCTCTCCATCGTTTCCCCGGAGCTTCCGACTTCTTGGGTGGCGTTACAAGGGGACAGCCGCTCTGAGTTCACCAGCGCCATCTTGCAGGCTGTAAATGGCATGCTGCTGGATATGCTCGCAGCAGTCGCTCGCAAAGACTATGAAGATCGCCGACGCAGGCAACTGCAAGGCATTGCCAAGGCCAGGGATGAGGGGAAATATCGCGGTCGCCAGAAAGATGAAAAGAAGCGTCAGCACATCGCACAGTTGTTGAGCACCGGACACAGCTACTCGGTGATTCAGGAGATGTTGGGTTGCTCCCGTCATCTGATTTCGTGCGTGGCAAAAGATATTCGTTCTGCAAAATAGCGGATCATTTATCTGAAGCATCCATACGACGCTTTTCGATATACAGCCATGCGGCAAAGGCTCCAAAGCCTATCAGAAATGAAAACAGGAGGAGCAGGATGACGATGCTGTTCATAGTGATGACCTCATGTGTTGCGGATTAGGCATGCAATCAGATGATCGTGTGACAAAACTCTATATCACCATGGACTCAACTCAGGAAAAAATCAATAACCAACTGAAATGATTGGGTTTTGTTCTTTCGTAACAAACATGGTTGTGAATTGCTACCAATAAATAGACATCATCCCTGATGTGACATGTTCGCGGTGGTTGCTCGCTAAGATTATGATGACCGGCGTCGTATAGAAAAGGCTAAATCAGAGGGAAAATACAGTGGGCGCCAGCCTGACCTTAAGCGACATCAGTATATAGCTAGCCTATTGAAGGCCGGCCATAGCTACACTGACATTCAAGATATGTTGGAGTGTTCGCAGCACCTGATTGCTACCATCTAAAAGAATATCAGCAGCACAGAGCAGTAATTCCACGACTTTCTGCCGTATAGCTTTCTTGATTACGGCAATTCAACGTCATCACACCAATAAACCGTTCTCATTAACTTTAAAAAATTGCGTTTCAACTCAAATAAGTTGAGAAAAAACACAATCATGGTAGGGTTTCATCAGTGATGACTTATAGTATTTATGGTTAAAAAACAACCAAAACTCAATGTGTTGCGTTTAAGTTTTGAATGCAATAAACGCAAATGTGATGAATACGACCGTGGGAATATCATGATCCGCTGCCACTTAGCTCGTTTAATGGGCGAACACAAAATGCGCATTAGCGATGTTATGCGTGAAACGGGCCTCAGCCGTACCACTATCACACTCCTTTACAAGGAAACCGCGTTAAAAGTGGACCTAGATGCATTAGACAAGCTATGTGATTTATTTAATTGCAACATCCATGAATTACTAGAAAAATCGCCTGCGGTTTCCGTAGGAAACGAGTAAACAATGACCTTAATTGACATCAAAGATCTCGAAGCACACCTTTGGCATGCAGCCCACATTATTACTGGGCCTATCGACGCATCTGACTACAAAACCTACATCTTCCCCATCTTATTCTTCAAACGTATCTGTGATGTATACGACGAAGAGTTTATCGAGGCCATGGAGCAAATCGGTGATGCAGAGCTGGCCAAGGGGGATATGTTCCATCGAATCCAAATTCCACCAGCATGCCACTGGAAAGATGTTTTTGCTGAAACCAAAGATATTGGGCAAGCACTGAAAGACTCATTTCGTGGAATTGAGCTAGCTAATCCTAAGCTTCATGGCATCTTTGGTGATGCTAGCTGGACTAATAAAGAACGCCTGTCAGATGAACTCTTAGCTACTTTGCTCAACCATTTCAACCAGAAAAATCTTGGTGTAGCGTCTGTTCGCGATGATGATATGGGCCGCGCCTACGAATACCTGATTAAACGCTTTGCAGACAAAGCCAATAAAAAAGCCGGTGAGTTCTATACCCCTCGCACCATTGTACGCTTGATGGTCAATATCCTTGATCCGCAAGCAGGTGAAAGTGTGTACGATCCCGCCTGCGGTACTGGCGGTATGCTGCTAGAAACTATTCATCACGTAAAAGAAAATGGTGGCGATCCACGCCTGCTCAAAATCAAAGGCCAGGAAAAGAACCTGACCACTGAAGCCATTGCCCGCATGAACCTTTTCCTACATGGCCAAGAGGATTTCGATATCGTCCGAGGGGACACTTTGCGCGAGCCTAAGTTTTTGGTCAGTGATCGCCTAGAGACCTTCGATTGTGTTATCGCTAACCCGCCATTTAGTTTAAAAGAGTGGGGATACGACAACTGGAGTGCTGATCCTTATGGCAGAGCGCAATATGGTTTAGCTCCTAGAACCAACGGTGATTTTGCTTGGGTGCAACATATGTTTGCCTCCTTGAACGATCATGGCCGCATGGCGGTGGTATTGCCTCATGGAGTCCTGTTCCGTGGCGGTGCTGAGGGCACAATCCGTACCAAACTTCTACAGGAAAACCGCATCGAAGCCATTATTGGTGTAGCATCAAACCTCTTTTATGGCACCAGCATTCCAGCCAGCATTCTCGTGCTGCGAAAGTCACGTCCGGAGCACCATAAAGATCATGTGTTGATCATTAATGCTGAAGAAATCTTCACCAAAGGCCGTGCACAAAACACTCTGACCAACGAGCAAGCCGATGAGATCTATGGCATCTACCAAAGCCAGGTTAAACAGGGTCCCAGTTCAGAAAACATAAAAGGGGCAGCCGAAATTGAAGGCGTTGCTCGTTGGGTGCCGATCAGTGAAATCGAAGAAAACGACTTTAACCTGAACATTGCACGCTATGTGCAAAAGCCACTGGAAGAAGAAACTATCTCGGTAGAAGACGCCTTAAAGGATTTTCAGCAAAAGCTCTCGGCATTGGAACAAGCCGAAAACGAACTGGAAGCCCTGCTAATCAAAGAGGGTTTTGAAATATGAAAAAAGCAGACTTAGAAAACCTACTCTGGGGCGCGGCCGAGTTTTTACGTGGCCAAATCGACGCCTCAGACTACAAGCAGTACATCTTTCCACTACTGTTTTACAAGCGTCTATCGGATGTGTATTTGGAAGAATACACCGAAGCCTTGGAGAACTATGAAGGCGATACCGAATACGCCGCCATGCCCATGTTCCACCGTTTTGATATCCCACAGGAAGCCCGTTGGGAAAAAGTACGCCACACCAGTAAAAACATTGGTGAGGCCATTCAAAATGCGCTGCGCCTTATTGAGGCCAAAAACCCGCGCTTACATGGCGTGTTTGGCGATGCCCAATGGACCAATAAAGAGCGCCTGCCCGATCACCTGCTGTCTGATCTGATTGAGCACTTCAGTAAAATTCCGCTGGGGATTAAATCGGTCGCTCAGGATGATCTGGGTGAGGCTTACGAATACCTGATCAAAAAATTCGCCGACGACTCCGGCCACACCGCTGCCGAGTTTTATACCAACCGTACCGTGGTGCATTTAATGACGCGCATCATGGGTTTAAAACCCGGCGAAACGGCTTACGATCCTACTTGCGGTACCGGCGGTATGTTGCTTAACGCAGTAATGGACCTGCGCACCCACGGTGAAGAATGGCGGTCAGTGCATCTCTATGGCCAAGAGGTAAACCTGCTCACTTCGGCCATTGCTCGAATGAACATGTTCCTGCACGACATTGAAGAATTCGATGTGCTGCGTGGCGATACCCTGGCCGAACCTAAGTTTATTGAGAACGACCAGCTCAAACAGTTTGATGTGATATTCGCTAACCCGCCTTACTCCATCAAAAAATGGAACCGCGATAAGTTTGCCGCCGACCCTTATGGCCGCAACCTCTACGGGGTGCCACCGCAAGCAGGGCGGGATCATACCCTGAGATTTAATGGAACTTTCTGATTTTTCAGCGATCTGATCGGGTGTTCTCATCTTATT
>NZ_JAPDCN010000041.1:2628-4437 GCF_027706185.1 Aeromonas sp. Y318-3 | reverse complement strand
AGCGGCAATCGGTGCGTGAGCTTGATGGCGTCATATTCATCGGTGCGCAGCAGCACCTCACCCCCATGCCGGATCTCGATGTTGTAATCGTCATTTTTCACGATGGTAAATGACGCGGTACTTGATGCGGCTGACGAGGGTGCAAAGGAGGGTTCGAAGTAACGGCTACCATCCGAGTAGGTCAGCATCATGCCGTTCAGTGAAACCGGCTGGCTGACACTGGGGATGAGCCTTGGCTCATCTTCATCCAGCGGCATCAACATGATGCGTTCCCCTTTCGAGGTCTCTATCCAAAACTGCATGCTGGCGAAATTGAGGGTGCCCTCAACGTTGGCCGGTACCCGTTTAGTGACCGTTGGCACAGTGAACTGGGGCGCAGCCCAGGTCGGTAAGGCAAACAACGACAACCATGTGCACCACAGTGCCAGTTTGATTTTTTCTGTCATGTCACTCTCCAGACGACTTATTCAATGGTGTAAGAGGCATTGCCCAGATTGGTGAAGAGGGTCACCTCCCTCAATCGGCACGGCTCGGTCATGACCAGCCGCCAGCTTTCGGTGTAATTGAGCTTGAGTGGGAAATGGGTCCCCCCAAGCTGACCACCGATGTCATTGCGCAGCATCACCCGGCAGTCAGAGGGGGCTATACAATTTCCTTGGTGAAAGCGAGGCTCGTCACATTTTGAGAGAGCGCAGCGCCCCTTCTTTGGCGGCTAACATTTTGATGAATTCAGGGGCCCACTTCCTTCCCGTAACAATATCAATAATCGTCCTGTCGCTCATCTTAGGTACGTTATAAATGAGCTTGATGATAAGGCCACCCAAGCTATTGCCATTTATAGTTGTAAGCGTTTTCCAAAGTCCCATATTACCAACCTTCATGATTCAATTTTGACCATTAACATGTGCATCCGATAATCAACTATCTCTGCAAATCAACCAGTAAAGTAATCCGGCTAAAATCGGGTCAATTATAAGTCCGAGAATGAACCAGCCCCAGAATGAGCGTCCGTTACCAGCCGCAACAAATCCCAGTAATAAAGCAAGTCCAACCCAGATCAGGACTAATGGCATGAGGAGTCTCCTGTAATGTGTAAATGGCAAAAGAAAGCCGGGCCGATAAGGCGAATCTATCGGGTAGGCGAGACATTCGAGTAATGTCAGTGGGAGTGCTGGATCGATAACCAGACTCAGTCAACAAAGTGGCCAGAGGTGAGATCGTGCCGAACTCCTTTCGATGTTGGGGTGACTACTTCACTAAATTAGATCTAATGAGGTGATCCTCACCCCAAAGAGTCCTTAATGTCAATGAGTCCATGGCCAACCATACAGGTTGACTGGAGGACTTATGACAGACATCAACTTTGACGATCTAGCCAAAAGCGTCGGTAAAGCGATTGGACGGCAACGCCAACAAGCGGGACTGACCCAGGATCAAGTCGCAGAGCACCTGGATATCGGGATGGAAGCGGTCTCTCGGATGGAGCGGGGAAAAGTGGTGCCTACCGTGGTGCGGTTGGCAGAGCTCGCCCAGCTGTTTGAGTGTGAGCTTGCAGACTTCCTGCGTGAGACCAGCAACCGCCCCACCGAACAAGGCATTGTGCTCAGCCAACAGTTGGCTAAGCTCGATACAGAGGACAGAGCGCTGGTGCTGGAGGTGGTAGATAAGCTGGTGGCACGATTGGCCCCTTAACAGCTCGCAGTGCGCATCTGTGACTGACTGACACCCGATGCCAGGGTCAATAACTTGGGAGGCCGTAATGGCGCTCCCAAGCAGCTTCACAGCGATATCTGTTTACTCTCCCTTGAT
>NZ_JAPDCN010000041.1:0-2528 GCF_027706185.1 Aeromonas sp. Y318-3 | reverse complement strand
GGATATTTGTTCTGTACTCGACGAAGGTAACAATTCCGATCTTCCGTCACGAGGTCTAACGTGAGCTGGTCGTAGTAGTCTTCGTGATAGCCGATATCCAATCGGATGACTAATAGCTTGGCATGCTGGTCGAATAGGCTATTAACATACGTCGCTATACTGAGCTGATTGCGGTTCTTAGCGCGTTTGAGGTTATTGAGGCGCTTACGGTGCGCCTTACTCTTGAACTCTCTTAGAAACGCATACAGCGCGTTATTAATATCCCTGGCTAATTCGTCACCGACATCACTATCGAGAGATCTCTCATGGATGAGGTGCAATCCATAAACCTCTCGCATATGCGTTAGGAATAGCGCTACCGTTGGATGCGCTGACGATACCTCCTCATGACAATAAAAATAATCACATACGGTATCCAACGCATTAAAGAGTTTGGTTGATAGCCTACGACCAATGCAAGTAATGCGTGACTTACCTGGGGCTGAATAAACAGCCCTGACAATAGGAAGCGCTGTATTTTGGAGTCGGTCTGTTAAGGTTAGGATATCTAATAGTCTGACTGAGTTAAACATGAAGGCCTCGTTTAGGCAGGAGTAACCCTACGCTGTGTTATAGACACACGCGTATATAGGGGCGATTGGTGGAGTGGTATTGGCTAACTATGCTGGTGGTAGCATGACCACCACATGGGAGTGGTGTAATGGTACGCGATAGTGGTTATTGGTTGTATATGGGTGGCTGTACATAGCGTAGGAATAGTATTGAATAGAAGTAATGTTTAATGAATGGTAGTGATATCAAATAATAAATATACCTAAACGTGATACGCATGCCTTACCTACGAAAACGCCAAAAACATATATAAGAAGGCATGGCTATTTCCCTAACCCATGAGCCTATCAAGGCATGATTTATAACACTGGAAGTTATGGAGCTCACTAGGGATGGAAAAAATGTATTCAAGACTGGCTGCGATGAATAAGCCAGCTATCAACATCGTGTTCAAACCAACCAATAGAGGACTGACCTATCTTGAAGGGTTTGGGGAATGTCTCGTCATAACGAGGGGACTTGGGATTAAGCCAGTCATAGATAGTAGACCTAGACATGCCAATCTTGTTGATGAGGTCTTTGATGCGCAGGACTTTGATGGTGTTGTTCATGGTGTACTCCTGATGATGTAGTGGGTTGTTTCATCAGAAGAGCGGGCCAGTGAAAAAAAAGATGGTAGTTCAGCGAGCTGAGTGGTCATGATGCCAAATACAAGTATGTGCCTTCATATTGGTAACTTTCTATGGTTTGGAATGGTCACCCTCTCGGTGCACATAGGTAGCGATAGCCGGAGTGGTAGCCATAGGTAGGAGCATGCACATAGCCCATGGAGAATGAGTGAAAATTCAGATGAGCTTCGCTTTGCCATGCAAAGTCACTTCCCATGTTAAGTGTGATCATGGTTATGTACCATGATTTGTAGCTAAGTGTGCGAATCGGACATCTAGAAGTCCGCCATTTTACTTCTTTGCATTTTTATCGTGATATTCAGCCGGAGTTATGGTTATTTGATAGACAAGTAATTCATCATCATAGCTAGTGACGTAAAAGGAGAATACTCATGACTGACGAAATTGATGTGATAGCAAAAGAAGAAAGGAGGAAGGTAGATAAGGGAGAAACAGAAGAAATAATTAAAAAGTTTTCAATTTATGAGTATAGCGATTCCCTACTGAAAGCAGCTCAAAGAAATAGAACTTATGCCCATATTGCAGCTACGATAAGTAGAGGTCTTATGCTCAAAATATCTGAAATTGATGACTATAGACTTCATTTTATAAAATCTTTTGGGGTGAATCGGCGCCATTACCTGAAAAGAAGTCGGATTGTTTCGGGTGACGCTGATTTCTTTGAACGAATTTTTATGTTGCTTAGATATATTGGGACTATTCGAAAATACAGTTACTACCATTTACCTATGATTGGTCGGCGGATTTTTGAAATAAGTAATTTGGAAGATGAGCAGAGTGTTAGCAAGGCATTCGAATTAATAAAAGATAGAATGGTAAGTCAAAAGGATTTATTGCCTGTGTATAGTGCGGCACAGAAGAAAGAGATTAGAAAGATACTTAGAAAGCTAATTTTGTCAAATATTAATGCATTTATTTCAGATGAAGACTTTGGGAGGCGTTTCAATGTGCATCCTGCAGTGCCATACTTTATTAAAGCTATAAAGTTTCATAGACTGTCAATTGATGGTGATATTGATTTCAATGAATATTACTCAGATGATGTTATTGGTGGGTTGGTAAGCTTTCTTAACGTTGTCTTTGACTCGAACAGCTATAAAGAAAGTGTAAGGGTGAGAGTGTTTAATGTTGAGCAAAATATTAAATCCATCTTTGGCTACGTAAAAGAAAAAGAGGAAGGAAAAGCTCATTATGTGGTCAGATTTAGTTTGGGTTTCAAACCAGAGATAGAGAATATGTATGCTGAAGATGATGACATCCATATCGAGTCTAGTAATGTAGCTACAC
>NZ_JAPDCN010000040.1:1833-4438 GCF_027706185.1 Aeromonas sp. Y318-3 | reverse complement strand
GGTATCAGCCTGTTATCCCCGGAGTACCTTTTATCCGTTGAGCGATGGCCCTTCCATTCAGAACCACCGGATCACTATGACCTACTTTCGTACCTGCTCGACCTGTCCGTCTCGCAGTTAAGCTGGCTTATGCCATTGCACTAACCTCCTGATGTCCGACCAGGATTAGCCAACCTTCGTGCTCCTCCGTTACTCTTTGGGAGGAGACCGCCCCAGTCAAACTACCCACCAGGCACTGTCCGCGAGCCCGATTCAGGGCCCTGCGTTAGAACATCAAACATACAAGGGTGGTATTTCAAGGACGGCTCCAGCGCAACTGGCGTCACGCCTTCAAAGCCTCCCACCTATCCTACACATGTAGGTTCAATGTTCAGTGCCAAGCTGTAGTAAAGGTTCACGGGGTCTTTCCGTCTAGCCGCGGGTACACCGCATCTTCACGGCGAATTCGATTTCACTGAGTCTCGGGTGGAGACAGCATGGCCATGGTTACACCATTCGTGCAGGTCGGAACTTACCCGACAAGGAATTTCGCTACCTTAGGACCGTTATAGTTACGGCCGCCGTTTACCGGGGCTTCGATCAAGAGCTTCGCTTGCGCTAACCCCATCAATTAACCTTCCGGCACCGGGCAGGTGTCACACCCTATACGTCCACTTTCGTGTTTGCAGAGTGCTGTGTTTTTGATAAACAGTCCCAGCCATCTGGTCACTGCGACTCCCAACTGCTCCATCCGCAAGGGACTTCACTGTCAGGAGCGAACCTTCTCCCGAAGTTACGGTTCTATTTTGCCTAGTTCCTTCACCCGAGTTCTCTCAAGCGCCTTGGTATTCTCTACCCGACCACCTGTGTCGGTTTGGGGTACGATGACTTGTAATCTGAAGCTTAGAGGCTTTTCCTGGAAGCAGGGCATCAATGGCTTCCACACCGTAGTGTGTTCGTCTCGTGTCTCAGTGTTGTGTCTCCGGATTTGCCTAGAAACACCACCTACGCACTTTCACCAGGACAACCGTCGCCTGGCCCACCTAGCCTTCTCCGTCCCCCCATCGCAATTACAAGTCGTGCAGGAATATTAACCTGCTTCCCATCGACTACGCCTTTCGGCCTCGCCTTAGGGGTCGACTCACCCTGCCCCGATTAACGTTGGACAGGAACCCTTGGTCTTCCGGCGAGGAGGCTTTTCACCCCCTTTATCGTTACTTACGTCAGCATTCGCACTTCTGATATCTCCAGCATGCCTCTCGACACACCTTCGCAGACTTACAGAACGCTCCCCTACCACTCACACATAAGTGTGAATCCGCGGCTTCGGTGCCTGGTTTGAGCCCCGTTACATCTTCCGCGCAGGCCGACTCGACTAGTGAGCTATTACGCTTTCTTTAAATGATGGCTGCTTCTAAGCCAACATCCTAGCTGTCTGAGCCTTCCCACATCGTTTCCCACTTAACCAGAACTTTGGGACCTTAGCCGGCGGTCTGGGTTGTTTCCCTCTTCACGACGGACGTTAGCACCCGCCGTGTGTCTCCCGGATAGTACTTACTGGTATTCGGAGTTTGCATGGGGTTGGTAAGTCGGGATGACCCCCTAGCCCAAACAGTGCTCTACCCCCAGTAGTATTCGTCCGAGGCGCTACCTAAATAGCTTTCGGGGAGAACCAGCTATCTCCGAGTTTGATTGGCCTTTCACCCCCAGCCACAGGTCATCCCCTAACTTTGCAACGTTAGTGGGTTCGGTCCTCCAGTTGATGTTACTCAACCTTCAACCTGCCCATGGCTAGATCACCCGGTTTCGGGTCTACACCTTGCAACTAGACGCCCAGTTAAGACTCGGTTTCCCTACGGCTCCCCTATACGGTTAACCTCGCTACAAAATGTAAGTCGCTGACCCATTATACAAAAGGTACGCAGTCACCCCGAAGGGCTCCCACTGCTTGTACGTACACGGTTTCAGGTTCTATTTCACTCCCCTCACAGGGGTTCTTTTCGCCTTTCCCTCACGGTACTGGTTCACTATCGGTCAGTCAGGAGTATTTAGCCTTGGAGGATGGTCCCCCCATATTCAGACAGGATGTCACGTGTCCCGCCCTACTCGATTTCACATCAAGGTTGTTTTCGTGTACGGGGCTATCACCCTGTATCGCCGGCCTTTCCAGGACCGTTCCACTAACTTCCAAGATGCTTAAGGGCTAATCCCCGTTCGCTCGCCGCTACTGAGGGAATCTCGGTTGATTTCTTTTCCTCGGGGTACTTAGATGTTTCAGTTCTCCCGGTTCGCCTCTGTTACCTATGTATTCAGTAACAGATACCCGAGTTATCTCGGGTGGGTTTCCCCATTCGGAAATCTGTGAGTAATAGCGTCTCTTACCGACTTCTCACAGCTTATCGCAGGTTAGTACGTCCTTCATCGCCTCTGACTGCCAAGGCATCCACCATGTACGCTTAGTCACTTAACCATACAACCCCAAGAAGTGTCGGTGAAACCGGCACAGCTTGTTGCTGTACAACAAGGACCAAATAAAATTTGGTTTTCGCCAAGAAGTTTCCAAAGCACTTGTAACAAATGTTTGAGAACTACTTTTTAAATCAGCTTTCCAGATTGTTAAAGAGCA
>NZ_JAPDCN010000039.1:0-5784 GCF_027706185.1 Aeromonas sp. Y318-3 | reverse complement strand
ATTGAACTGTCAGGAGCTGGCTGCACAACAGCCATTACGCCCAATCAACTGGTGCAGTCGTCTTCTGAAAATGACATCAATGTTCATACGGGCGTATTTACGTGCATCGACTGTGGAACAGGATGCTGAGCGAGCACGAGAGCTGCTGATAGGTTTTGCTGCTGAGCATGGCCATCAGATTGCCAGTTTCTATGTAGAGAATGAGTCGGGGGCAACGCTGGACAGGCCTGAGCTTATGAGGCTGATCCGTGACGCTGCAGATCGTGACATTGTGCTGGTAGAGCAGATTGATCGTCTGGCCCGTCTCAATCAGACGGATTGGCAAACACTGAAGCAATTGCTGGCACAGAAACAGCTCTCCATCGTTTCTCCGGAGCTTCCGACTTCCTGGGTAGCGTTACAGGGGGACAGCCGCTCCGAGTTCACCAGCGCCATCTTACAGGCTGTAAATGGAATGCTGCTTGATATGCTGGCAGCGGTTGCTCGCAAGGATTATGAAGATCGCCGTCGCAGGCAACAGCAGGGTATTGCCAAGGCCAGGGATGAGGGGAAATATCGCGGTCGCCAGAAAGATGAAAAGAAGCGTGAGCACATCGCACAGTTGTTGAGCTCCGGACACAGCTACTCGGTGATTCAGGAAATGTTGGGCTGCTCCCGCTATCTGATTTCGTGCGTGGCCAAAGAGGTCCGTTCAGCAAAATAGCGGGTCATTTATCCGAGGCATCCATGCGACGCTTCTCGATATACAGCCACGCAGCAAAGGCGCCAAACCCTATCAGGAATGAAAACAGGAGGATCAGGATGACGATGCTGTTCATGGTGATGGCCTCAGGTGTAGCGGATAAAGGATGCAATCAGGTGATCGTGTGACCAAGCTCCATATCACCATGGACTCCGCTCAGGAAAAAATCAACAACGCACTGAAAGTATTGAAGTTTGTTCGCTAGTAACAAACATGATTGCGTGGAATCACGCAGGATGTGGAGCCATGGAATGAACACTGTCATTCCCAACCAATTCCCGTCCAGTTTCTTTCCACATAACTATCTATCTGGAAAAGTGGTGCGAATTTTCCACATAGTGGAATGCCTGTTCAGAACGAGTTATGTGGAATCCTGATCGAAGAATTCCTATCTATCTGGAAATTTCGTGCTGTTTTTCTCTCTGGAATATTGGTCATCTTGCTTTGAAGGGATGATGGACTCTGGTGTGCTGAAATATGGGGGGCGGATTCCTATCTATCTGGAATTTTGGCCTTTGCGTTCAGCGAGAGCTAAACCGGCTGCCTGGCGATGGGGTTAACTCAAGCGATGCCCTTCAAAAAGCATTCAGCGCAACATGGTGATGCCATTACCAGACGTTTCCTTGACCAGAAGGCTCTCCATCAAGAGCAGCTCTCCTTGTTGCTTTATGAGTCTGAAGTCAACAAAACCCGGCTGATTTTATGAGAGAATCTTGAGCAATATTGTCCCCCGACCGGAAGAATGCTCATGGCCGAGATCAACAAAGCAACCCTCACCGAAGCCGACATCATCTCTAAATACCTGCTGCCTGCCATCAAGGCGGCGGGATGGGATGACCTGACCCAGGTTCGTCAAGAGGTGAAGCTGCGGGATGGCAAGGTGGTGGTGCGCGGCCAGATGGCGGCACGCAAAAAGGTCAAATCGGCCGATATCGTGCTCTATCACAAGATGGGCTTGCCACTGGCGGTGATCGAGGCCAAAGCCAACAAGCATGAGATTGGCAAGGGGATGCAACAGGGGCTCGATTATGCCCGTCTGCTGGATGTGCCGTTCACGTTTGCCAGCAATGGTGATGGCTTTGTATTTCATGACAAGACCAATCCGGCCAAGCTGGAATCCGAGATCGCGCTGGAGGACTTCCCCAGCCCCGGCCAGCTTTGGGACAAACTCTGCACCTGGAAGGGCTACACCTTGGCTCAGCTGCCTGTCATCAGCCAGGACTACTACTCCGATGGCAGCGGCAAATCTCCCCGCTACTACCAGCTGCAGGCTATCAACAAGACCGTAGAAACCATATCGAAAGGCGAGGATCGGGTATTGCTGGTGATGGCCACCGGCACCGGCAAGACCTACACCGCATTCCAGATCATCTGGCGTTTGTGGAAGGCGGGCGCCAAGAAGCGCATCCTGTTTCTGGCCGATCGCAACATTCTGGTAGATCAAACCAAGATCAATGATTTTCAGCCCTTTGGCTCGGCCATGACCAAGGTCACCGGACGCACGATCGATCCTGCCTATGAGATCCACCTTGCCCTCTATCAGGCGCTCACCGGGCCGGAAGAGTCACAGAAAGCCTTCAAGCAGGTCTCCCCTGATTTCTTCGACCTGATCGTGGTGGATGAGTGCCATCGGGGCAGTGCCGCTGAAGACAGCGCCTGGCGCGAGATCCTCGAATACTTCTCATCGGCTACCCAGATTGGTCTCACCGCCACGCCCAAAGAGACCGAGACCGTCTCCAGTACCGATTACTTCGGTGACCCTGTTTATACCTACTCCCTCAAAGAGGGAATCGAAGATGGCTTTCTTGCCCCCTACAAGGTGGTGCGGGTCGATATCGATGTCGATCTGCAGGGGTGGCGTCCCACCAAAGGGCAGATGGACAAACAGGGCAACCTGATTGAAGACCGTATTTATAACCAGAAGGATTTTGACCGCACCCTGGTGATCGATGAGCGTACCCTGCTGGTGGCCGAAACCATCACCAACTACCTCAAGAAAACCGACCCGATGGCCAAGACCATCGTGTTCTGCAACGACATCGATCATGCCGACCGGATGCGACGGGCGCTGGCGAACCTTAACCCCGAGCAGATGCTGAAAGATGATCGGTATGTGATGAAAATCACCGGCGATGATGACCTTGGCAAAGCCCAGCTCGACAACTTCATCAACCCGAAAAAGCCCTATCCGGTCATCGCTACTACCTCCGAGTTGATGACCACCGGCGTCGATGCCAAAACCTGCAAGTTGGTGGTGCTGGACCAAAACATCCAGTCCATGACCAAGTTCAAACAGATCATCGGCCGTGGCACCCGTATCGACGACAAGTACGGCAAGCTCTGGTTCACCATTCTCGACTTCAAGAAGGCCACCGAGCTGTTTGCCGATCCCCGTTTCGACGGTGAGCCGGAGCGCGTCATGGTGGTCAAACCGGCAGACATCAACAATCCGGATGAAGGTTTGGGCGATATCATCGATGGCGCCAATCCACTGCCTGCCGATGAACCCGGCGACCATGGCGATCCGTTTGCTCCCGGAGTCGATGAACAACCCGGCAGCTACACAACCGGTAGTGATGGTGGCCAGAGTAGCGCTGGGGGCCAGAGCACAGGCCCGCTGGGTGGCCCCGAGCCCGGGGTCAGCAAGTATTATGTCAACGGCGTGGCGGTCAGCGTTATCGCCGAGCGGGTGCAGTATTACGATGCCGATGGCAAGTTGGTGACCGAATCCTTCAAGGACTACACCAAAAAGACCCTGCTCAAAGAGTTTGCCACCCTCGATGCGTTCACCAAACGCTGGCAAGCCGCCGAACGCAAGCAAGCCATTATGGATGAATTGGCTCAGGCGGGCGTGCTGTGGGAGGTGTTGGAGCAGGAAGTGGGTAAGGAGCTCGACCCGTTCGACCTTATCTGCCATGTGGTATACGATCAGCCGCCACTGACCCGCCGCGAGCGTGCCAACAACGTCAAAAAGCGCAACTACTTCACCAAGTACAACGACACCGCCCAGCAGGTGCTTACCAGCCTGCTCGACAAGTATGCCGATCAGGGGGTGACCGAGATTGAGACCAAGGATGCGCTAAAAGTCGCCCCCTTTACCGAGTTGGGGCGCCCGCTGGAGTTGGCCAAGAAGGGGTTTGGTGGCCCCAAACAGTTCGAGCAAGCCATCACCGAACTGGAACAAGAAATTTACCGTGAGCAGCAGAGCGCCTGACGACCTGACTGCTTCTGAACTACCATGCGGCCATTCCAATGATGGCCGCTTGTTTTATCGATACTCCTGACGTATTCGCCCCTGTATTCGTCACCATTTTTGTAAAAAGCAGAGAATCCCATGTCATCCATCAGTTCAGTCATCAAATCCATTCAGGACATCATGCGCAAGGACGCCGGTATCGACGGCGATGCCCAGCGTCTCGGCCAGCTCTCCTGGCTGCTGTTTTTGAAAGTGTTCGACGCCCAGGAAGAGGAGCTGGAGTTTGAGCAGGATAACTACCGCTGCCCCATCCCCGAGCGTTTCCTGTGGCGCAATTGGGCGGCCGATAGTGAAGGGCTGACCGGCGATGCCCTGCTCGATTTCGTCAACAATGACCTGTTCGACAGTCTGAAAAACCAGCCTGCCAATATCGATCTCAACCCCCGTGGCTATGTGGTGAAAGAGGCGTTCAGCGATGCCTTCAACTACATGAAGAACGGCACCCTGCTCAAGCAGGTGATCAACAAGCTCAACGAGATCGACTTTACCGACAGCAGCGAGCGCCACCTGTTTGGCGATATCTACGAGCAGATCCTGCGCGACCTGCAAAGCGCCGGTAACGCGGGCGAGTTCTACACCCCACGCGCCGTCACCCGCTTTATGGTGAACCGCATAGACCCCAAACTAGGCGAGCGGATCATGGACCCGGCCTGCGGTACCGGCGGCTTTCTTGCTTGCGCCTTCGATCATGTCAAAGAGCACTATGTCGAGACCTCAGCCGACCATCAGACCCTGCAGCAGCAGATCCTGGGGGTCGAGAAGAAGCAGCTGCCGCACCTCCTTTGCACCACCAATATGCTGCTGCACGGCATCGAGGTCCCGGTGCAAATTCGCCACGGCAACACCCTCGACAAACCGCTGTCGAGCTGGGATAGCGATATCGATGTGATCCTCACCAACCCGCCCTTTGGTGGCACCGAAGAGGATGGCATCGAGCAAAACTTCCCCGCCGATCTGCGCACCCGCGAGACCGCAGACCTGTTCCTGCAGCTGATCATCGAAGTGCTGAAAAAGGGCGGTCGTGCCGCCGTGGTGCTGCCCGATGGCACCCTGTTTGGCGAAGGGGTCAAAACCAAGATCAAGCAATTGCTCACCAGCGAGTGCAACCTGCACACCATAGTGCGACTGCCCAACGGCGTGTTTGCTCCCTATACCGGTATCAAGACCAATATCCTCTTCTTCACCAAGGGCCAGCCCACCAAGGATGTCTGGTTCTACGAGCACCCCTATCCGGCTGGGGTGAAGAGCTACAGCAAGACCAAGCCGATGAAGTTCGAGGAGTTTGAAGCTGAAATCGCCTGGTGGGGGGATGAGGCTGACGGCTTTGCTGCCCGGGTTGAGAACGAACAAGCCTGGAAGGTCAGCATCGACACCATTATCGAGCGTAACTTTAACCTCGATATTAAAAACCCCCATGTCGGTGAGCAGATAAGCCATGACCCCGACGAGCTGCTGGCGCGCTATGCCACAGAGCAGGCCGGGATCCAGACCCTGCGTGACCAGCTAAAAGTCATTCTGGGCGACGCTTTGGGCAAAGGTGCGGCCAAGCAAGGAGGGCAGGCATAATGGCGATCGAGAATCTGATTATCGACCACCTGGATCTCTGGACTGCGGCAGTGCGCCCCAAAAGCAGTGCCGGGCGCGGCAGCAACAGCAAGCTGGAACTCACCGGCATCAAAAAGCTGCGAGAGCTGATCCTGGAGTTGGCTGCAGGGCGGGATTATACTTTTTGCGAGCAATTCGCATCTGTCGTCACGCCAAAAAACATCTCCATTCGAAAATCATC
>NZ_JAPDCN010000038.1:0-5952 GCF_027706185.1 Aeromonas sp. Y318-3 | reverse complement strand
GCCTATGTCGCGGTTGGTGTACCCCATCCCCTTAAGCCGGAGTATCTCCGGCAGCAAATCTGCCGCTTTGCTGGGCCTCCCCCCTCCCTTGGATACTCTCCCCCCCTTGGCCCCTCTGGCGGCCTGTACGGCGCTGAACCCTGCTGGGGTTAGGTTGCGGTACGTCCATTTGGCGATGCTCTTCGCGGTATGCCTGACTTCGTTGGCCGGGAGTGGCTGCTCGAACTGGACGTTGTACCCGGATGCCCGCTCGATCACAGCAGCTTGCCAAGTATCTAACACTGGCCACCCCTGCCGAATCGCCTTGTAAGCCCATTGGCGCGTTTTCTCGAACAAGGTGCAGTTACGCCCCAGCCCATAGGCCGGAAGCTGTTTACGGCCATTGTATGGGCTCAGGTCGAGGTAATCGGACAACCAACCCAGATCGTAGGTGTGGGGCTCCCATACCTGAACAAGCCAGTGGGTATGCAGGGGGTTCTTGCAGATCAGCCCGGAGTAGCCCAGATCAGCCCCCAGTTTATCCCGGAGGGCGGCCTCGATGGCGGCGGCATATCGCAGTGGAGCCACCTTGCCATCCGGAGCAGTGCGGATCGGGGTATCCAATCCGTAGATCAGATGGGCGTGGCCGTTGGCCCGGTTCGTTACCGTGATGTTCGGGGCCGGGGCGCCTACGTCATCCCAGGATAACGTAGCGGCTGGCTGGTCTACGTCAAACACGATCCAGTGCCGGTGTGTTGGCCCGTTCGGTTGGATGTAACGCGCCCCGAGGGCTCGGCTCACGTCCGCAATGGACAGGCCCGAGGTTAGTTCGTCGGTATGGTAAGGCTTCCGGGGAAGGCGCTCCCGGAACAGCTCAAGCTGAGCTCTATTACTCAAGAATACCGCGCTTATTGGCGGTGCTGGCTTGTTTGATGTGATCCATGTGGTATGATCTTCCTGTGATTAAGTCACGGCCCCGAACGCTCTGAATCTTCCGCCAAGTTGATCAGCAGAGCTTCGGGGTTTGTCTTTTCTGGACAGTACGTTACACGCCGTCCATCAGAAAATCTATTGCGTCTTTGATTAGCTGACGCGACTCCTGCACCTCTGCCACTATCGCCCCTAGCTGCGTCTGCCTCACCCCAGCCATCTCATGTGTCATAACCAGATACTTGTCACCCTCAACGATTATCACCGGATTCAGCCGCTGCGCTGGCCGTCCAGTGAAGGCTGCAAGAGGGAACAACGGGATCACCATTCGAGTATTCAGTTCACCTATTATGTCGCTCTGCACATCCAACAAGTAGGGATATGCACGGGCATTGCCCTTATTACGATAAATCGTGAACTGCATCAGAACGACCTGTAATCGTCGGAGAGCAGGCCGTGCTCTTCGGTGATGCTGTTCAGCTCCTGCATCGCAGCGCGGTTCTCACGCTTCCAACGGTCGGCCTCCGAGCCGCTGATCTCACGCTGTAGAGCAGCCGTAAGGGTGGCTGACAGATTGATTCCAGCCGCCCTGGCTCGTTCAAGTAGCCTAGGTTCGAGCGTCACGCTGACAGTTCTCTTGCTGCGTATACGCATTGTTGCGGTGACCATAGTTACCCCCCAAAAAAGACACGTGTTAGGACACGTGCCAATGGTAGCACACCCCTGCAATGGAAGATAATGGAGATAACGCCCTGCAAAAAACACATTATTGCAAGACAAAGATAAATTGAGCCCACCCAGTTATTGGGCATTAACCCTACATATTCGTCTAATTAGAATCCATCGAAATAAAATAATGAAAAAAACATTCATACAATGAAGATCACCTTCATGAAACAACAAAAATATTAATTAAGTGAAAAACAAAGTCATTTATTTTTTACTATTGGTGGGTGTATGCTACTTCAGCAAAAACAAAGTGTCTTCACCGAATATTTTACGGAGTAAGTAATGATGTTGACAGAACTTATTAGAAATTGGTATCAAGGCAAGCGCATTTACCCAGAAAACGATCCAAATAGCAGCGTTGTGTTTTTTTCACTTGGATACGACGAACAACCACTTATGGCGAAAGCATTGAGGTTGATTATTAATTTCTGGCTAAACAATTGGAAATGGGTTATTTCTATAATTGTTGCATTTAGTCTAAATACTGAGGGTTTAAAATGAAGGGCTTCATATTTTTTTTGTTATTCACATACATAAACGTAGCGCACGCAGATGAAGATCCAAAGGAATCCAAATGCAACTTCTTTGGCTTGCAGGCAGAAATGATCATGGAATACAGGCAAGATGGGGTGAACATGGGGGATGTTATTGAAAAATTCCCATCAGACAAGGAGTTAGTGGTTTCAGCGTATGAGCGCCCTCGATTTAACACTGAAGAAAACAAAAGGAAATCTATTCAGGACTTCACAAACGAAACTATTTTAAAATGTTATAAGGAATAGATTTTAGTCATCATCTTAAGGACCCAAACCCATAGGTTCTGCCAGAAAAAATGCTTCTTTTTCACTGATGGATAGTGATTATTGAAGTGTTTTTTATGTCCGAGGTCACGTTCACATAGCCCGTGAACGGGGACGACTAGCACAGTCTGTCGTCACTGGCTCGGGGGCCGCCAAGCGCAGCGCGGCAGAACAGGCTAAACCTTCATCCACCGCAGCAGCAGGGCCAACAGTGCTATCCATGCAGCCGCATCCCACGAAGGCCCCGCCAAGGCGCTGTAGATAGGCCCCAGCGCCAGCCAGTCCGCAGCCCAGTACAGCAGGGCTTTCGCTGCAAAGACGGCGGCCAGCACTGCCACCGTGTGCCACAGCATCAGCCCCGGAAACCGATCACTCAATCGCACCTTAATCCACCTCCACACCTGCATCGAGCAACCGTTGCCGCCATGTATCGACGGGCAACAGGGCATAGTGGGCCACATGCTGGCGCAGGTATTCGGTATCAATGACGATCCAGCGGCTGCCGTCGTCATCGATCATCCAGTCGATGGTCGCATCGAGGAGGTCGATCAGCGGCTTTCCATCAGCCCATAGCCACGGGGAGCCTTGATAGCTCGCCAGTTCGTACTCAACTGGGGGGAACTGGCGAATATGCGCCACCGTGTCAGGAGTACCCAACCGACCTGATTCCATACCCGATCTCCTTAATTATTGTCACTGTGACGATATGTCACATGCTCAAGCCACGATCTAGCTGCTGCTCTTTTCGCAGCTCTGCGGCTCTGTCGGCGATCAACGCTGCGCCCTCTGCAAGGCGTCCAGCGCCTTGTTCAAGTCGTTGACACTGCTGCTCAAGCTGCCAAGCGCTGTCCCTGTGACTTTGTTCGAGCGCTCTACCCCGTTCTGCAGCGTCTCGAACGAACGCTGTAGCTCGCTGCATAGCGTCTCGCAGCTCGCCAGCGCTCTGGTGCAAGCGGTCTGCAACTCGCTCAAAGAGCGCGCCTGCTGCTGCAATTGCTGCTCCAAAGCCGCCGTTTGCTGTTGGTGCGCCGTTTCTATCCGCTCCAGCCTGTCGAGCAATATCCGCTCCAATTCGGTCATTCAGTTCACCTCCACGGCCATCTTGCCGCTCTTCGTTTCGAACGGTTCCCCCATGCTGGGGGCGAGGATGTAGCCCTTGCCATCCGCTCCCTTGGCGTAGCTCACCCCCTTGGGAAGCTGCGCCAGCGTGGCTTTCGCGCTGCTGATCTCGCTGTTCAACCGCTGAACCTCGCTGCCCATCCAGCTCAATACCCCCCAGCTCCCCAACCCGACCCCCACGGAGGTGCATACCCCGACCAGCAAGGCTTTGAGCCAGACGCTGGAGATCAGCTTGAGGGTGTTGGCCTCGCTCCGGGCCTGCTCCAAGACCTCCCTCAATGGGTCGGTCGAGTCGGTGATCTGTTGGGGCAATCCCTCGATCCCGTCCCGGATAGCGCCCACAGTTGTATTCAGCTCGTCGTTCACACGCTTTTTTAAGTCTTTCTTGAGCTCGTCGAGCACCGCTTTCGCTAACTTCTCCACCTCGCCCAATGCCTGCTCGTGCTGCAACTTGAGCCTCTCGCTCAATTGCGCCTTTTGCGGTCCAAGATGCTCCATATAACTCTCCCCTTAACCGGACGGCTTTGGGGTAGCCCTCCAGCTTGATGCTGATGTAATCCATGCCAGAGCGCGTGATTTCGCACCCGAGCGATTCTTGCAGGTAGGCCCGCAGCTCGGCGGCGTTTGTGATCACCCCCTGCGCGGTGGCCCCGATTAGGTGGTCGGTGATCTGTTTTTTGATGGCCGGGTGGTCGCCCTTGTATGCCTCGAAATCCGGCCGCAGCAGCCGTGCCCGGAGCGGGTCGTCTGGCCGCGCCCAGCCCTTGGCATGATTGTGTTTATCCCTGACCGCATAGAAGTCGTCGCGTTGACCTGGTGGGGCCGGGTTGAACGATTTTCCGCTGCCCAGGTGAACACGGGGGATCAGGATGTGCACATGCGCCCCGCCATCCGGTTCGTCGTGCTGGACGACGGTCATGTGGTAGTCCTCCGGCTCCAGTCCGGCAAATGCCAGCGCCTCGAAATCGGCCAGCACCTCGTCGATCTCGGCAGCGGTCGGAGCCTCCTCGGCGGCCCACGAAATCACCGAGCTGGAGTACCGCTGCTGGAACGGCAGTGAGTCGGCCACCGCCGCGAACAGCGCCGGATCCCCCCGCAGTACCGTCACCCCGGCCCGCTCCGCTCCGGTATGGTCGTGCGCCCCAAGCAGGTAGGCCGAGGCGCGGGCGCCGCTGCCCGTACCGTGGGCTAGGAATTTAACGTGCATCGCTGCTGCTCTCCTTGGTGGTCGGCTTGGGGGGCGGAGGCAACTGGGGCAGCAGGTGGGCCGCCTCCGCCTCGATGCTGCGCAGCAGCGCCAGCACCTCCACCAGTCGGACCGGTGCACCGACTAGCCGGCACTCATTCAGGCTACGGGCGATCTGGTTGAGGTTCGATCCCAACGCGGCCAGCTGGCGCATCAGCGCCGGATCGGCATCGTTGCTGGTGTCACGGACACGGACGGGGCGGCGCTGTGGCGTCGGCAAGTTCGTCTGCTGGCCAACATCCACCGCCCCCCTGATCCAGTCCGACACGCTGAGCCCAGAGGCGGCTGCTCGCTCCCGCCATTCGACGGCAGTGGGCTTGTCGATCCGTAGGCTGATGGTGGTCGTTTTCGGGACTCTGGACACGGTGCCTCCGGCTTTTTTGTGTGGGGGATTGAAGGGGCTGCGCCCCTCACCAGCCCCGGATTACTGGAGGCCGCGAAGCGGGCGAAAAGTAATACGGGTACGCTGGCTAATAACCAGTACAGCAAAAAAAGAGGAGGGCGGCAACTTGCTAATTATCGTCACGGTGACGCATAATAAATTACCGTTACAGTGACAGGAAATAACACCATGAAGGACGCAACTGATCAGGGCACTGGGGACATGTTTGGCATCAAGCGCGGACGGGGTAGGCCAAAAACAGGATCAGCCAAAACAGGGGCTGAACGACAAGCGGCCTACCGTGCAAAGCAGCAGGACAATTACGTTACTGTGACGATAAATCGTGCATTGGTGGAGGGGCTGGATGCACAGATGCAAGCGATCCGGGATGGAGGGTCGGCGATGGTGCTTACCCCAGAACAGGCCGGGGAGATCCTGCGGGCACTCCGAACAGCAGATAACAAACAGCTCCGGGGATAAGACCTATTGCCCACAGGCCAAACACACGGCCTGATGGACAACCCTTCGGGATCGGCCTTACCCCCCTCGCACCGATCCGCTCTCTCTAATTGTTTTAAGGGCTCAAAGAACCCCCTACGGGGGCTATTATCTGATAAGGCTTGTTTTTGATCACTCACGATCACGGCGGAGGTAGTTGGACACACTGCCAGCCGAGATTTGCAAATCCTCGCCTATGTCGCGGTTGGTGTACCCCATCCCCTTAAGCCGGAGTATCTCCGGCAGCAAATCTGCCGCTTTGCTGGGCC
>NZ_JAPDCN010000037.1:0-7464 GCF_027706185.1 Aeromonas sp. Y318-3 | reverse complement strand
GGCCAAGTCGACCCAGACCTCCCCGACGCCACATTCTCGAATGGCAGAGAGATCCTGAGGCTCGGTCAGCAGGAAGCTGCCGCGCCAGAATGGGTGTCGAAACCAAGAGCCGGCGAGCTTGTGGATGTACATGCCGAGACGAAGCTCGGATACGGGAATGCGTTTTACCAACTTATTTTCCTTTCTGAGTTGGGTGGTTAGGCGTGCGCCGAGGCTGGCACCCAGCGGTAGAGCGGAGGTAAGGTCACGCCAAGATTCTTGGATCAGCCGGAACCGCCGAAATTGGGATTCCGGCGTACAACCCCTAACAGGGGCATCAACAATGAAGTGGGGCCCACTGACCCCACTCAATCACCGTACTCCCTGTCACCATACTCTCGATACTCCCGCCCGAGGCTCATAGAGCTACGCCGCGGCTCCAGCTCAATGTTCAGGGCTTCAATTTTTGGCTCAATGTCTCGACTTGACCGCTCAAGTGCAACACCTGCTTGCTCAAGCTCCCCACGCTCTCTCGCAATGCCCGGTTCTCGGTAGAGGTGGCCTCGAACATCTGCCGCAAATCGCTGTAGGCGCTCTCCCAGGCCGCGTGCTGCGCTCTGTACCCGCCTTCCAAGCTCTCTAACGCTTTCAATAACTGCCGCTCTAGTTCCGTCATTCAGTACCCCTCCGGGATCCTCCAGGGATATTCCCCTCTCTCTGATTCCTCTTCGCGGCCATAGGCCAACTCCTTCAAGTCCATCTTCACGCACAGCCGCTGGTCCTTGCCGCACGTCGACAGTTCCAATTTTCCGCCCTTCGCTGCCAACTGCTCCAATGTCTTGTTCTGGCGTGAGATCTCTACCCAGTTCTCGGCGATGACCCTGCCCTGGTACCACACCACGACCCAGCTGATCCCCAGCAGAAACGCCACCCCGATCAACGGAAAGACCCACCCCTTCAACACCAGCCAGCCCCACCTCCGGTTCTGGGCGTCGATAGCGGTGTTCAATCTCCGCGCGCTTGATTCCAACGCCGCGAGAATAGCTCTCTCGTGCGGCTCGAACGCGTTCTTCACGCTCGTTTCGATATCGCTCGCCTGCTGCTTCGAGCTCTCTTCGAAGGTCTTGGCCAGCTCTAAAATCTTGCTCATACAGGGCCCCTTTTAGCCGGATATTCCGCCCCCCTTCCGGGTCGGCAATGCTGATACTCTTGCGGGTCTCCCGCACCACCTCAAAGCCGTGTTGCTTCAACGTGGCCACCACGTCTCCCCGGTCGGCCAGCTCACCGGCCGCCGCCAGTGAAAGCAGACCGTCGGTGATCGCTTGTGCCGCGTCCTGTTTGGCTTTTGGCAAGTTGCTGGGGGTCATCAATGCCCGTTTGTTCAAGGGATCATCCGGGTCATGCAAGCCCAACTGGGCGTTGACCACCACCTTCCACGCATCGATGCGGGGCCGGTCGGCCCGGTCGAAATAGGGTTGCAGCCGCTTGCCACTCAGCAGTTCGATATTCGGGATCACGAAGTTGAGCTCAAGCCGTTCTTTGTCCCGGTGCTCCACCCACAGGCAGGCGTACTGATCCCGATCCAGCCCCGGCAATAACGCACGCTCGAAGCTGTCCATCAGCTTGTCCTTGTCCTCCCTGGGCAAATCCGCTTCCTGGAACGACAGCACGCCAGAGGTGTACTTTTTGGCGTAGGGGCTGCTGTCGATCAGCGCCTCGATGAGACCCGGATCGCCACGGTCAAGGGTCGCCCCCTCCCGATCCCGCTGCGGCCCCAGCAGGTAATCGACCGGGCCGCTACCGCGCCCCACACCACGGGCATGAAATTTGACGATCATGACTCGCTGCACAGCCAGACGGTGGCCACACTGAGCGCTTCATCGTGCTCCTGGTAAACCTCCCCGCTGACCTCCTGGCCGTCCTTCAACAACCGCAAGCTCCACCCCTGTTCGCCGGGCAACCGGATCAGGGTGTAGTCATACTCGGCTACGCCGTATTCGTTCATCACGTTACCTCCGTTGAGGGGACAGACAGGGCCTGCAAAGCACGCTCCATCGCCATCAGCACAGCGATCACCTGGACACGTTCAACCGCACCCCACTCCCCGCTATTCACTCGCCGCGCTACCTGGTTGAGGTTGTTGCCGATCCCGGCTATCTGCCTCAGCAGAGCCGGATCGGCTTTGGGTACCGGTGTCCGCCGTCGAGCGGCGGCCTTGTCGTGCCCAAGACACTGGCTCCGCATCCATTCGGCCAGCCGTTCATCGCCACTCAAGCCCTTGAGCCGGGCAAATTCCTCGTCGGTGACTCGGATCTTGATCACCCGTTCACGTTTGGCCGGGGTCATTTCTGGTCACCGTTACCGGAATGAAGCTGCCCCAGCCACGCCGACCGCACAGCATCATGCAACCGGGCCACCACCTCGGGGGCCAAGGTCGAGGTTCGGCCATCCCGTAGGTTCAGCAGGAAGATCTCCAGCTCGCCACAATCCGGACGATTTAAGGTAACGGTGACCGTTTTTTCCCGTTGCCGTGCCCGGTAAGCAGCTTGCTTGGCGGCAGGGCTCAACGCCTTGCCGGTAGGTGGCCGACCCCGGCGCTTGCCACTCGGCAACAAGTCCAGCGTCTGGTCGTCTCGTGCATCCTTCATCCGATCACCTCAATTACGGTAACTGTGACCATATACCTATCCTGTCCGCCGACCTGGGAAAGCCCGGAACGGGGTTTTTCGGGGCGGTGGAGGCAGGGGGTTTCGGGGGCGGCACGCCCCTGAACCAGCTTCACAGAGGAACCGAAGACGCGAAGCGGCTAAGGGCCCTCTGTGTATGCTGGCTTAGAGTCAAGTTTGACATAGCCGGAATAGGTTGTAACCACCTGTTGGCGAGACTAGTTAAAGTAACAGTGACTATAATTAGAGGGCTTCGAGGGTAGGTAACCGGTAGGAGGCAAAAAGAGCTCAACGAGGGGGTGATGATACGTGCCCTGGGGAAACAAAAAACGGGAGAAAAGGATGTTGGCAAGCCGCCACAGTTTGCCGGGCTCTCCTATCTTTCGCTGCGCTTCAAGATAGGAGAGCCCTCCTACAGACCCATATCGATTTGAGGTCTTTTACAGGATAAGCTCGCCTTGCTCCGGACTATCGAGACTGCTTGCGGCAGCTCCCTCTCACGCGCTCCAGAGAACACACCCCGTCCCGCTGCACTCTGCTTTAGCCCCCGCCTGTTGGTCGGGCTGCCGCGCCGTTTTTTAAGAGCTGGCCGTGGTTGGTTCCCCGTTACGCTCTACTTGCAGATGCCCCAGGGTTGCGAGTCCTGGGAGGCTGTGGTGCGCGATTGCACGCTTGGGCAGTATGTGAGATTTCCCCGTTCTGCCCGACCTTCACACCCGCTACGGCAACAATCACTTGCGTCCAATCCGAGCGAATACGACAAAGCGCCAAAGGTGAAAGCCTTTGGTAACAGGGTTCGAGCAGGGGTTTGATACTTGAACAGTGGGCCGCACGCGGCTAAACTGAGGGGGTACTTAACGGTATCCGCTTCCTGCTCGAAGCTGTTACCCACCGGATTCCAAGGCCGGCAAGCCGAGGAACACCGGGCAAAGAACCCGCCTAGATAGGTGGGTTTTTTGTTTTCTGGTGGGCAGGTTACGCTTGATCAGAGGATCTGATCAAGATCATTTAGAATACGAACCTCACAGAACGAGCGTAGAGCTCACTCGCCACCTAACCCATAGCATTTCCATAGCAGGAACAAAAAACGCGCCATAGCGCGTTTTAATGAAGGATCCGAAGAGATGGAAAAGGATCCTGTCTTGATTACGGCATATTCGTTATCGGAGTTCTACGCCGCGCAACAGTCCCCCCAGCCGATACAGCCGTCTCAAGCTGATGATCTTGGCGAAGAGAAAGCTGAACATCGACATTAAAACCACAAGCCGCATGCTCGTCACAGATAAACGCCTCTGTGTTTGGTGCCCAAATCGCCGAAGTGTCTTCTCGGCGAAGCCTTACAGGGGTCGCCTCAGAATTCGGACAATAAAGCACGCTAACGGCTGGCGTGTCAGGTTGAGGCCATAGACGCCGCGCCGAAGGCGTCAGGAAATTCCGGAAAAGGCCCTACTCTGACGCTCTTTCGCCGCTTCGTCTGACGCCCGGTTGGGCTATAGCCTAGCCGGACAGCCTTCATGGCTTGTTTTTGATTTAAGTACTAAATTGCCCCAGACCATACGGCGAGAAGCCTTGAGGGGGAGCCTGACTCAAGATTTCAAATGAACCAGCCGATACAATGAAGGCACATTGATATGCCTAATAATGAGGTGAAGTAGTGAGTGATTGGCTAACCCGTTTTTCAATTAAAACCCGTCTCATCAGTTTGCTCATTCTGCTAGCTGCTACGGCTGCCGGCCTGACAATGGCGGGGCTTAACGGCATGCGCAGCAGCAATGCCGATATTAACCAGATGTACAACAACGTTCTGCTACCGCTCGATAAGCTTGGCGACCTCACCAATCACATGCACCATGCACGCACTCAGCTTTTGCTTGCTCTGCAACATCAGCCTGGTAGTGCGTTCGAAAAGGCACATGACCACCCCGCGAGCATGCATTTCGATGCTGTGGATAGAAGCGTAGGCAGCATGCGTGAGCGCCTTGCTGACTATCAGCGTATGCCAATGAGCAAAGAGCATCAGCGCTTGGCCACTGAACTGCAAAACAAGCTGTCTGATTATCTGGATAATGGTGTTCAACCGACGCTCAATGCAATGCGCCAAGGTGACTATGCGGGAGGGAATGCAATCCTGCTGAATCGCTTGCAACCTGCATTTATGACGACCTATGCCAGCGTGCGTAATCTGGTTGAGTCGGAGCAGGAGAGCGCCAATGCAAGCTACCAGCGCGCTAAAGAGAGCTTCGATCGTCTGGTTGTGATAATCGGTCTCACGCTAGTGGTTGCTCTGTTTCTGGCCACAGTCGTGGCTTTGGCTACTGTATCTGGCATCACAAAAGCTGTTCGCGAGCTTCAAGTCGGCGGTCAGCAGCTAGCTGATGGCAATTTGGGCTATCGAGTTACCTATCAGGGGCGTGATGAGCTGGGCGAAATCTCTAGCTCATTCAATGCAATGGCTTCGCGTTTTCACCACACCATTCAAGAGTTGGCGGGGGCTGTGGAGCAACTGGCAGCCGCAGCTGAGCAGACTGCTCAGATCAGCACTGAAACCAGTGACGGCATCCGCCGCCAGCAGTTGGAGACAGATCAGGTTGCTACTGCGATGAACGAAATGTCAGCTACTGTGCAGGATGTGGCTGGGAACGCGGCCAGTGCAGCAAGAGCAGCACAGGAAGCAGATCAGCAGTCGGAAAGTGGAAAGCTTGTTGTTCATCAAACAATCTCTTCTATCGACAGCCTAGCCAGTGAAGTTGAGCACGCGGCCACCGTTATCCATGAGCTTGAAGCAGACAGTGCTGGTATTAGCTCTGTGGTGGATGTCATTCGCAGCATCGCCGATCAAACCAATTTACTTGCCCTTAATGCGGCTATTGAAGCTGCAAGAGCTGGTGAGCAAGGGCGAGGCTTTGCTGTGGTGGCGGATGAGGTGCGCTCGCTTGCTTCGCGCACGCAACAGTCAACCAGCGAAATTCAGACCATGATTGAAAAACTGCAGGGCGGGGCAAATCGTGCTGTTGCGGTCATGCAAAGTAGTTGCACCAAAGCACAAGCTGGTAAACAACAGGTTGCCAGCGCAGGTCATATGCTGGATCAGATCAGTAACGCTGTTGCGATTATTAATGACATGAATGCCATGATTGCATCTGCCGCTGAGGAGCAAAGCTCTGTCGCGGAGGAGATCAATCGTAACGTTACTAGTGTCAGCCAGATTGCCGAGGAAACTAGCGAGGCTTCCCGTCAGAATGTTGCCACCAGTAAGCAACTATCTGCTCTGGCAACCCAACTTCAGCGTCTGGTGCATATGTTCCGTCTTTAGGCAAACTGACGCAGGATTGTAGTCTCGTACAGCGCCTCCTCCATCGCCGGGTCGCTGTAGCCGAACCAGTTCTGCATCAAATGCACGCACAACATCGCCATCAGCGGATAGGCTGGACTGCCGCCTTCACCCTTCGGGTAGTGCGGCTCGATCAAGGCGATCAAACCCTTCCACGGCACCACCTGATCCATCTCGATCAGGAACAACTCTTTGCGGGCCTGCTTGCGCTTGCCGGCATACTCGGCGTAGGCGAAGGTCATCTGCTTCATCGGAAAACTCGGCGGGTGGAATCCGGGTATTTTGCCAAAATCAGGAAGTCTTCTTCAGAGTTTCCTTAGCGTACGTTTTTCTCCGAATTCTGCGGGGTCCCCTTTTGTGGGGGCTATTCCATCCACAAGTCGTCGAGGTTCTTGAAGTTCCAGAGCGTCGGGTCTTCGGGGCCAGTGATACTGTCCTTGCAACTCGTGGCCGCCAGGTCGATGGTCTGCATCGGGATCGGCTCTCTCGAGCGTAGCGAGAAGAACACGCGAACCTTGGGAGTCAGCAGTGATTCCATTCCCGGCTCAACGACAACGGCCAGACGCTGAGAGGACAGGCGAACCAAGGAGCCGACGGGGTAGATGCCCACGGCCTTGACGAAGGCGTGGAAGATGCGTTTGTCGAAATGGCCCTCCCACTTGGCCATCTGCCGTATCGCCGCGGACGGGTCCCACGGCTTTTTGTAGGCTCGCTCCGACGTCACGGCATCATAGACGTCGCAGATTGCGCCCATGCGGGCCAGGAGTGAAATGGCGTCACCGGCCAAGCGATCCGGGTAGCCGGTTCCGTCGATCTTCTCGTGATGGTGCAGGGCAATGTCCACCACCCCGGGCTCGGCCCCGCCTGCGCGCAGCATCTTTGCGCCCTCCACAGGGTGGCGCTTCATGATGGCGAACTCGGCATCGGTGAGCTTGCCTGGTTTGTTAAGCACTTCCAGCGGCATCGCGGCCTTGCCTAGGTCGTGCATCAGTCCGCCGATGCCAGCCAGGCGCGTTTGCTCCTCGTCTAGATCGAGATGCCGGGCCAGCGATAGCATCAGGGCGCAGACGGCAACCGAGTGCAGGTAGGTGTTATCGTCGTGCGTTTTGATGCGTGCGACGCTGATGAGGGCATGAGGTTGGCGCAGCACCGAGGCAGCGATTTCTCCGACCAGCGGCAACGTCGTGCTTGGGTCGACGGCCTTGCCAAGCCGGGCTTCCTGGAACATGTCCATGACTTGGAACTTGGCCGCAAGACAGAGTTTCCGTGCATAACACATTTCGCTCTCCATTGAGGTTGCGCCGTCACTTTTCTTGCTTAGTGGACTAGACGGCAGAGATTGCTCCTCCGACAATTCTCTGGGCTCTGGGCTCTCTGGGCTCTCTGGGCTCTCTGGGTCGACTTGGCTTTTGGCCAAGTCGACCCAGACCTCCCCGACGCCACATTCTCGAATGGCAGAGAGATCCTGAGGCTCGGTCAGCAGGAAGC
>NZ_JAPDCN010000036.1:0-7877 GCF_027706185.1 Aeromonas sp. Y318-3 | reverse complement strand
GCATAAGCCCACAACACGGCATTGGGCGGTCGTGCCGCCCTTTGCCGTGTCCGCGCCCCTGGGGGGCGCCTTTTCCCAGGGGGAAAAGCGGGGCGCTGGGCATCCCCAGCCGGTGAGGGGGAACCCTCACCGCCGTGGCCATGGGAGGCATGGGCCTACCGCGCTGCGCTTGGTGTCCCCGTGCGACACTGACAGCGAAAAGCGTGCTGTCAGTGCCACGCGGGGATCGGGTGAGGGCATCGAGGGTTGTGCTAACGGTGCAATGTTGTTGGTCAGCCTGCAGCGGGAAATCAAAAAGTAAATTTTGATTGGTCAAAGGCTAAATTTGATTGGCAATGGGGGGGATCTGGCCCCGCTTCCCCCCATTGAGCCAGCTTATCTGATGTTGGCGAGTAATAAAGTGCCATACCAAGTATCAAAGTGTCATACCGAGCAATAAAGATTCATCCTTACTTAGGCCGTAGCCACGCCCCGTTGGCTTACCGTCGGATCCGGTACCAATCTCTATTGAACGACAGTCTCTCCGTCCAGTAATACGGGGGGAATTCCCAGACAACTATGCTCACACAATCCACAGGGGAGGGGTGTTATCTCTTACAAAGGCGGTACTTTATCATTAAGGGGTTGGTTTTTAAGCAAATAACCTTAATATCCTTACGGAGCGTTTTGCTCAGATAGGGGATACATATGGCTAAAAATATTCGCGGTAATGGTGACGGCCCTAACGGTGAAAACCAAACTTACACGATACCAGGGCGAGGGGTTGTCTCTCGTGAAGATTTAACGAGAGAAATCGATCAGGGAAGGCACCCAGGTTTTCACAATTATGAACGTGGTGGAATCGATTACGCACGAGCCAATCCTGATGGCTCTAAGCCCAATAACATCGATAAAAAATAGTCCCATTGATGCCGATAAATCCAGTTATCGGCATTACATGAAGAACCAAGGGGCTCTCTGGCCCCTTGAGCATTTTAGGAAAAGGCATGGATAATCAGGTTCTTATCATTCTGTTAGGCGTAATAGGGTTGCCGATATGCCTGTATTTGCTGGCTATCATGCCCAATGCTACGCATTGCTACTCTTGCAAAGCACCATTGTCGATGCACAGACAAAAGACATTTCACCGAAAGATTGATGGCCAAGAGCAAGAGATCTGTAAGCGCTGTTATGGCGGAAAAACCTATAGCATGCGGCTCCGTTAGTTACTTGGCTTGTTCCTGACATGATGCGCTGGGGGCTACAGTGCAGTAGAAGACTTTTCCTTTACAGGATGCTGTCCATGTGTAGCTTTCGTTGTCCGAGATTGCGATTTCTTTTGGTGAGCAACCGATGTGCCCAGATGATACGACTTGTCTTTCTTCCGTTATGGACATCACCGAGCATCCGGTTAGCAATACAGGCAGCAACAGGTAAAGGGCTTTCATTTGTGTCTCCGTGTCATGTTTGTATGACCCATGGTAAACCCCAATTCAATCAGGATCATCAGCTTAGGGCCTCAGGCCCCTTTGTTCTACCTACAGGCCTGACTGCGCATAATGAAACGTTCTGTTAAATGGGTTCAGGGAACAAGAAAACAGATTGGTATGACACTTTATTGTTCTTGGGTGTGATCCAATGGGGGCAGATCTCGCCAGTTGGTATGACACTATTACCTCCGTGAGGGATGTTCAAAACCATGAAACGTTGGCCTACCGTCAGATCTGGTATGAAACTCTATTACTCGCCCACATCTGATCGGGTCCGCCTCGATGTACGAGACAAGACATAGAAACGGGCCACTGGATGCAAAAACATGCCGAAACCAGAACGTGCCGAAAAGGCCCCTCAAACACCCTAGAATCCGTTGCAAACTTTCAGGCGGTGAACGCCTTGGTCAGGGGGCGGAATGCCCGCAAAACGCGATACAGGCGGCCACATCCTGACGGAGTGGCCGTTTTGCTATGTGAAGTCGGCAATTGAACATAAAAGGCGTTATGCGCAGCTTTTCTTTGCCCCCGCTGGCGCATTTTTGGCCTAGTTAGACACTCCCCAGCAGGCGGTCGATGCAGTGCACCACCTGCATACTGGCGTTTTCCATGCTTTGGAGCTGCTCGACCATCTCTTTGATATTGTCCTGTTCACGCGCGTGTAGAGCCGCCTTGCCACTCTCGTGTACCTGCTTGTGCGGCCCATCCAGTTCACGAAAAGCCGACTTGTGGGAGAATAGCTCGGCTCCTTGTCCCTCGACATACCACTTACCCAGCCTGCACTGCCGATGGTCACTGACCGGCTCGTGAAAGTGCTGCTGATCAATAAGCCGATAGATGGTGTTCTTCCAAACAGCGTGATCCAGCTTGGTGGTATTGAGGAAAGAGGTAGTTGCTGCACCGTGTATCACCTGCTGCATCCGGCCGGATTGCGCCAACACCTGGGTCACGACCACCTCGATCTGTGAGGAGGATGTCGCAACTTCAGCTGCGCTGGCCTGGTTATCGTCAATGATCAGCTTAATCTCCTTCGCCTGAGCCACTATCTGCCTGACCAGCACTTCAATCTGGCCGCTGGCCTCGTGGGCCTTGCTCGCCAGCTGTCGCACCTCATCTGCCACCACGGCAAACCCTCGCCCAGCCTCACCGGCTCTGGCCGCTTCAATGGCGGCATTAAGTGCCAGCAAGTTGGTCTGATCAGAGATACCCTGGATAGCAGCTACGAACTGATTGATGGCCGATGTACTGACATCAAGCAGATGGACGGCCTTCAGGCTACGGGCTGCTTCATCCGTGATGGCATGGGCTCGCCCGGAGAGGCGGATGATGGCATCACGGGTCTGGGCAAACAGCTGTTCCAGCTCAGAAAGAGCTCTATTCTCCGCCATCAGGTGCTCGGCGCTGCCCGCTAGCGCCTCCCGCACACTCTGCAACATCTCGCCCCCCTGGTTCTGGCAGGTGAGCACCTGATTGAAGAGTTCGCTTCGTTCCCGGCTGCTACGTTGCATGTGTTCATACTCCCCGATAGTGGCCAGCAGTTCAGTTAGCTTGGCCTGATGTTGCTGCTCCTTGAGCTGCAAGACCTCCCTGAGCTGTTGATTCTCTTTTTTCAGTTTGCTGTTGAACCACATAAGACCTCCAGATGCCAATAAAGCAGTCATTCTGCCACAGAGAGCAGAATGACTGCGTATAAGGGGGCGTTACGTTAAATCGGACGCCCTTTTTGCTGCCCGTTAGCCCGCAACATGGCTTGTTTTGCGGCACGCTATCTCTCATCCTGCACCGCATTAACCCTTGCTTCGGAAATGACCCATGGAAACCATCACCCATCCCACCCTGGTGCAACTGGTCGCGGCCGGTGCCGTCCGTGTCGTGGTCGCCGTCGGCCAACCCGGCGGCTGGTCCCTGTTAGTGCGCTATGGTCTGGCCGAACGCGCCCTCGCCGCCCAGCGCAGCAAGCAGCTACGGATCTTTCGCAAGCTCGATACCCTGCAGGCTTATCTGCAGGACATCGGTGTGCGCCGCTTCGAGGTCGATGCGGCCGGTTTCGATGTCGCACCACGACAACGGTGATGCATTGCTACAAACGTTAAATGGCATTACATTTGTAATTACGTTCGTTGTAAATGGTGAGGTCAGTGATGGGAACGATCAATTTGCGCATCGATGATGATCTAAAAGCCCGTTCTTATGCGGTGCTGGATCGGTTGGGGGTGACGCCTTCAGAGTTGCTGCGGCAAACGCTGGAGTACGTTGCTGCTCAGGAGCGGTTACCGTTTCGGACTACCGTCGTGACAGAGGACGAAGAGGCGCTTCTTGCGCTCGTTCGGGAGCGGTTGGCCAGCCCCCAAAAAGGGATCAAGGTGTCGCTGGATGACCTTTGAGCTTGAGTTTGATCCCCGTGCTTGGCGGGAGTGGAAGAAACTGGGCGATACCGTGCGCCAGCAGTTCAAGAAGAAGCTGGTAGAGGTGCTGGAACGGCCAAGAAATGAGGCCAACCGCCTGCATGGGCTGCCGGATTGCTACAAGGTCAAATTGCGTGGTGCCGGATACCGGTTGGTGTACCAGGTGCAAGATAATCGGGTGGTGGTGTTTGTGGTCGCGGTAGGGAAACGAGAGCGTGAGCAGGTATATCTGGACGCAGGTTCGCGGCTCGAATAGGTGACGTTGCTGATAGGTGGGGAGTGCGGTAACGTATTGCCCAGAAAAGACAAACCCCGAATCTCTAAGTTCAATCTTGGCGGATGGCTTAGAGAGTTCGGGGCCGTGACTTAATCACAGGAACAAGAATACCACATGGATCACATCAAACAACCCAGAGCCGCCAATAAGCGCGGTGTCCGATGGTAAAATCAGCGCTTCACGCTGCTGCTTTTATTGAACGTCTCCCACACCGTCCCTACTGCACTGATGATCCGGCGCAGGGGCTCCTTATCCGCCCGCAGGCGACCGCGCTGGCCTATCGCCATGTCCAGCACAATCCGCCTCCGCATGTCTCCTGCATTGTGTTTGATGTGGACAGGAAGCCCTATGAGCAACGGCGAGAGGGGTATCAAGAGTGGCGAGATCGTGGCTTGCCTGCGCCGCATTGGATCGCCATCAATCCCGAGAATGGCAATTACCACCTTGGCTACCTGTTAGCCGCGCCCGTGGCTCGCACCAGTGCCGCAAGGCTAAAGCCGCTGCGCTATTTGGCGGCCATAGAACACGTTTTGGCTAAAAAGCTGGACGCTGATATGGGGTATGTTGGCCTGATCACCAAAAATCCCGTACATCGCGATTGGTGGACGGTCTGGCACAACCATGCGCCTTATTCCCTCGACTACCTCGCGGAGTTCTGCCCCGATGAGGATTTAGCGGCCTATGACCGTCGCAATCGCAAAGAGGTTGGCGGCCTGGGGCGTAACGTTACGGTGTTCGATAACGTGCGTGAATGGGCTTACAGCGCCGTTAGAGCGTACTGGCGACCTAACGGGTACGAGGCTTGGGCCGAGGCGGTAAGGGCTGCTTGTGATAGCGCCAATGCGTTTGGACGGGAGCAGGGCGGCCCGCTTCCCGTGTCGGAGATCAAGGCCACGGCCAAGAGCATCGCCCGTTGGGTATGGAACCGATTTACCCCCGCTGGGTTTAGCCAGGTGCAGGCACATCGAGGGGCTAAGGGCGGGCGCATTGGTGGCAAGGTATCCAAGGGCGGTGGAAGGCCCAGCAACAGCGGCAAGACACGCTCTGAGCTGCTGCCTGAGGTGCAACGGCTTAAGGCTTTGGGGTACAGCAATCGCGATATTGCCGAGGATTTAGGGATCGGTTCGGCAAGTGTTAGCCGCTATCTCTCCAACACCGCGCAATCATGATCCAAACAAAGCCTTATCAGATAACAGCGCCCCGCAAGGGGCGTTCTTCTTTCTTCGGGATCTCCGAGAGTGCTTTAGCGGCTGCTGAGGTCTATCTCTATCCGCTTGAACCCTATGCTGTTCGCGGTGTTGGCAGCCGCATCGATGGTCTTGAACACCCGCCAGCCTCCTCGCTGCCTCTCCAGCACGGCGGTCTCGCTGTTGCGGCCGAACTTGACCAGATGTAGGTGGTAGCCTTGGCCCATGGGGGTCGGCACGATCACCGCTTTGGCCAATCCGCCCTGGTCAAACGTCCATTTAGCTTGCAGCTCTTCCATCAAATCTCCATCCTGAGAAATCAAAACCGCAATTTGATTCTATGCCTCTTGGTAGCAGGTCGCTAGTCCTGATTGTCACCTATCTGCAGGGCTCTGCTTTTAGCTTGCTTGGCTTTACGCGCAAAGGCGGCGCTGGCGTTGTTCGCTCGCCGGTTCGCGTTGTCTCGTTCGGTGTTTGCCTGGGCCACCCATTCGCGGGCGGTCGCCTGGTCACTGAGGGCCTGTTGCCGTAGCCCCTCGGCCTGCCTGATCGCCTCCAGGGCTTTCGCCCGCAGCAGCTGCACCTGATCGCGCTCTGTTTGCAAGGCGGTGCGGGCCTCCTGCTCTGCGTTCGCGGCCTGCTGTTCGGCCTCATCGAGGCGTTGCTGTAGATGCTTGAGGTGGCGCTGATGGTCGTGATCTTCTGCCTGCACCATCAGCCAGCCCAGCGTGGCGAAGACGCCGGATCCGCCCAGCAGCACGCCGGCAAGCGCAACGGGCCAGGCGGCTATCACGGCCGGCCAGCCGCGGGTGATCTCCGGCTCTGCGCCGCGGTGCATCACGACCCATGCCCGCATGGCCAGCAGGTCATCGAGGAACCACCACAGCGCCACCAATGCCGCCAGGCTGACTGCCAGCAAAAACAGTCTCATCGTAGGTAGGTCTCCGTGATCTCGGGCCGAAAGTGGCCCATCTCCTGGCTGACGGTGGTCAGCGCGGCGTCTCTGCTCAAGCTGGCCTGCAGTTCGGCCATGCGTTCCTGGGCGTAGCTATGGCGCAGGCCGTGGGCACCGGTAGACCAGCCCAGCGCCCGCTCGCTGGCGGCGGAGACGCTGTTGCTCCAGCGTTGGCCGCCGCCGATGTCGTAGTGGGACTGGTAGTGGATCCCGCGATCGGTGATCGCCAGGGGGGCATCGAGGCGCACGGCTTCCAGCCGCTCGGCCAGGGCGTGGGGTAGCAGCACCTCGCGCACCAGCCCGCCCTTGCCGTGGACGGTGTAAATGACCCCGTTACGGCCCTGCCATTTGCTGGCGAGCGCGGGGCGGGGATCGGCGGCCCGCTCCTCGCCTCGGCGCAGGGTCAGCAGCTCGTGAGCCCGCAAGCCAGCGGCATAGGCCAGTTCGGTTGCCAGTCCGTGGCGGGGCGTCTGGGCGGCGGCGATCAGCGCCACCTGGGGGGCTGTGTAGGCGCGTGCCGTCAGTACCTGGGCCTGCTCGCTTTTGATGACCGGTATCCGTGCACCGTGCGCAAGTTGGCCGGTGACATGCTGCATCATCGCCTGCATGGCCTGACGCTCCATGTCCAGAGCCTTCTGGCCGACCTCCTGCCCGCGCTGCTCCAGGTAGCGGATAGCCAGCTCGGGGGTCATCGCACGTAGACCGCCTGGGAGGCGTTCTCGCTGCGTCCACTCGGCTACCCTGGTCAACCCCTGCTCGTAGTTGCGCACGGTGCCTACGGAGCGCAGGTGATGGCCCTGCAGGGCTTTCATGATGTAGGCGGCCTGGGCCGCCGGTGCGCGGAAGGTGGCCATCAGTGGCCGGCCTGTCGGGTCAGCCAGCGGGCCACGGTGCTGTGCACCACGTTGATCCGGTGGGCGCGCAACCAGCGCTGCAGTTCGGCCACGGTCGCGCCGGCATGGCGCAGGGCGAGCAATTCGGCGCGGTGGCGATCGAGGCGGGAGCGGGCATAGCGGGGCTTGCGGATCAGGGCGGTGTGCTGGCGCAAGGTGGCCAGCTCGGCGTGGGGGTCAAAAGTCATCGGTTCTCCACACAAGATTGTAAGAACGTTCAGCCTCGATGACTCGAAAGCTGCGGCGGGTTTCCCTGCCGATTCGCCCCTGTTCTCCTGTTTGCGTGTGGAGGGCTCGGACCGATCTCGCCTCATTTCACGTAACCCGATGGTGTGCGGGTAAGACACTGGGATTTAGCTGTTCCCGTCAGAACCCTGGGGGTCTCTCAATTTCGCTGTTGAGGTTCAGTGCGCTGCCTGATTGGGCTGGCCTCGGATCGGTTACCTGTATCCGGTGTATCAGGGTCACGTTGGAGTGTGACGGTCTCATTTGCCACGTCAGCATAACGCGAAAATGTGTGCGTAAGGCATACGTTTGTAAAAATGTGCGTGAAATCGCTACAGGCCAATGCTCACGCTATGTAGCGGCGAATTTATGAGTCGTACATAGCGTGGGCATAAGCCCACAACACGGCATTGGGCGGTCGTGCCGCCCTTTGCCGTGTCCGCGCCCCTGGGGGGCGCCTTTTCCC
>NZ_JAPDCN010000035.1:0-10497 GCF_027706185.1 Aeromonas sp. Y318-3 | reverse complement strand
GCGGAATTGGTAGACGCGCTAGCTTCAGGTGTTAGTGTCCCACGGATGTGAGGGTTCGAGTCCCTCTCTTCGCACCATTCATTACGCAAAAGGCCCATCACGAAAGTGATGGGCCTTTTGTTTTTACTCCTTGTTATGGCTATGCTTTTGACGACTCCCCGCTCATCGTCATGCCAAGGAACGCATATGATACTGGATACCGACATTCACAACTTTTACGAACATCTGGTGCTCAAGGAGATTGAGAAACAGGGGCTGCAGCAAAAGCTCAACAGCGATCAGATGGCCGACCTCTGCTGCCTTACCCTCAACCAGCTTCCGGCCCACTATATTCGCCACAATGTCGACATGATCTACTTCCTGACCGACGCCAAGCGCACCGAAATGGAGAAGCTGGTGGTCGAATCGCTTAAGGTGGCACAGCAGAAGATCAAGCAGGCTCCCGTCAAAAGCTCATAACCAGGGCTGCTGCCAGAGCAGGGTAACGATACCGGTCAACCCGGCCACTGGCAGCAAGATCAAGGCGGGCCGCAATCCGGGCTCCAGCATCATCCAAGCAGCCAGCAGAAAACCTACACTCCAGGTGCCGTACTCTTTATCCTGACCCCATGCGAGTACGGCCACCGCCACCAGCAACATCATACCCTGCAATATCCAGCGCATTGTTTTCTCCCTAATCAGCAATTGATAATAATTATCATCTGCATTTATTGGGGATGCAAGTGGCGTCACAGGCAAGCTTCGTATGTGACCCCCTGTGTCAACAGGCCGCTCAAAAACGGGTTATGAGATCAACTAATTTGTGATTTTTTCAATCAAATGTGCATTTTTGCCAATTTGATGGGGCTTTAACCCGCCGGGTTTGTGGTAGATTGCGGCCTCTTTTTGGGTTGCCTCCTCGGGATCGATGTATCCACAGGACGAGAGGGAGTGACCTTGGCGAGCAAGAGTTTAGGAAGTATCTATGCAAAACCAACAAAACCACATCCGACTACCGGGCATGGCACAGGTGTTTGCCTGTCTGGCCATTTTCCTGGCCCTGGCATTCTCGTTCACCAGCGTGCTCGATCTGCCGATCCAGCTGGCGCTGTTCATCGCCTGGTTCGTCATCATGGGGCTTGGCATCAAACTCGGCCACGATTACAAATCCCTGGAACAGGCTGCCGTTGACGGCGTTGCCAAGGGGATGGGGGCCATCCTGATCCTGGTCTCCGTCGGTGCTCTGGTCGGCACCTGGATTGCCGGTGGCATAGTCCCCAGCATCATCTACTTCGGCCTCAAGGTGATCCATCCGTCCATCTTCCTGCTGGCAACCCTGATCATCTGCTCCCTGACCTCGCTGGCCACCGGCACCTCCTGGGGCTCTGCCGCCACCGCCGGTATCGCCATGATGGGGATCGGCCACAGCCTCGGCGTGCCTGCGCCACTGGTAGCCGGTGCCGTGCTCTCCGGCGTCTACTTCGGTGACAAGCTCTCTCCGCTCTCCGACTCCGTGGTACTGGCCTCGACCATGTCCAACGTCGACGTGGTGGAGCATATCAAGGGGATGCTGCCTATCAGCCTGCTCTCCTATGTCATCACCGCCGTGCTGTTCACCGTGGTGGGCATGCAGTATTCGGGCAACGTCAGCTTGGAGCAGGTCAATCTGGTGATGGAGGCTCTCGACAACCAGTTCAACATTACCCCACTGGCCATAGTGCCGGTGGTGCTGGTACTGGGCCTGTTGGCCAATCGCAAGCCCGCCTTCCCGGTGATCAGCTTCGGCGCCCTGCTGGGCCTGATCTGGGCCATCGCCTTCCAGGGCATGGATCCGGTCAAGGCAATGCACTCGGCTTATAGTCCGTTTGCCATCACCTCCGGCATCGATTTTATCGACAACATTCTCGGTCGCGGCGGCATGGAGTCCATGCTGGGCTCGGTCGCGGTCATCATCTTCGGTCTCGGGTTTGGCGGCCTGCTGGAGAAGGTCGGCATTCTGGAAGTGATCGCCAGCGCCTTCGAGAAGCGCATCAACAGCGTCGGCAGCCTGACCAGCCACACCATCGGCACTGCGTTTCTGGCCAACGTGTTTGGCTCGGCCATGTATGTGTCGCTGATCCTGACCCCCAAGATCATGGCCAAGAACTACGACCGACTGGGACTGGCGCGCAAGAACCTCTCTCGCAACGCCGAGTTTGGCGGCACCCTCACCTGCGGCATGGTGCCCTGGAGCGACAACGGCATCTTCATGGCCGGGGTGCTGGGGGTGGCAACCCTCGACTACCTGCCCTACATGTGGCTGAGCTTCACCTGCATCATTGTGACCATCACCCTCGCCTACATGGGCAAGGCAGTGAACCGGATCCCGCTGGTCGCGGCGGCAAGCTCCCGCTAAGCCATCCTGAAACAACAAAGGCGCCACCAAGGCGCCTTTGTTGTTTCAGGGGGGATGCTGTTTTACCGTCATCCCAGAGCCCACAAACAAAAACAGCCCTCGTTGCCGAGAGCCGTTTCATCAGACCGATACGCCGATCAGATGGAGAAGCTGGAGCCACAGCCACAGGTCGTGGTGGCATTGGGGTTGGTCACGGTGAAGCGTGAACCTTCCAGACCCTCGGTGTAATCCACACTGCCGCCTACCAGATATTGCAGGCTCATGGGATCGATCACCATGGTGACGCCATTCTTCTCGACTACGGTGTCCCCGTCGTTGATCTTCTCATCAAAGGTAAAGCCATACTGGAAACCGGAGCAGCCCCCACCCGTGATGTATACCCGCAGCTTCAGCTCGGGATTCTCTTCCTCGGTGATCAGGTTCTTCACCTTATTGGCCGCCGCATCCGTCATCTGGATGGGCAGCGGGGCTTCTGCTACTGCACTCATTACTGACCTCACAACCATTAGATCCACAAACATGGAAACCGCGAAATTATCCAATACCCGACCATTCAGTTCAAGTATTCACCACGTTTAACCGGCCGCGGGAACCGGAGCAGGCGGCGCGGCGACCAGCGGCTTGATCACCTCGCCCCACTCAACCAGCAGCTCTTGCGCCGGTTGCCTGCCATCCTTGTTGATGGTGACACGGATCCGATCCGGCACAAAGCCTTCCGGCAACTGCCAATTCCCTTCCAGCAGCTGGAAATAACGCAGGGCATAACGCCACTCGCTCACCTTCATCCCGAGATCGCGGCCGGTTAGCGTCTTCGGCTTGTCAGCCAGACTCCCCTCGACCCGGATCTGCACCTGACCACGGAACAGCTCCCGCTTTTTGGCGGGCTGGGTCAGGGCAAGGCGATAGTGGTAGCGACCGGGAATGCTGGTCTCCTGCAGGGTCAGGTTGTCGATCACCACCCCCACCTGTTCGCCGGTGGGGCGCATGATCCGCTCGAAAAAGGCCAGCTGGCGCTTGAGCTCCTGCACCTGCGCCTCCTGACTCTTCAGGGTGGTCTGCAACTGCTCGAAGGCCGCTTTCTGGGTCGCCAGCTGGGTATCTTTCACCCCCAATTCGGTCTTGAGCTGGCCGATGGCCTTGCCTTGGCGATCCAGCGTCTCCTGCTGCACCACCAACAGACTGCTCTGAGCCAGCTCCTGACGGTTCCCGACAAAGTAACCGATGAGCCCGCCAACGGCTAACACGACCAATAACTTCAATAGATTGGACATAGCCCCTCATCCCGTTATCACGCCATTTACGGCAGCGCCTCTCCCTTCACTATACCGCCCTGACCGGGGCCAAAGGCGATAAAGGGAAAAATTAACTGGCCGTGGCACTGCCATCACCCCGCTTTTGACGCGCGGCGAGCCGTAAAGTTCGCTCCAGGATCTGGGAATAGATGGGTCGGCCACCCAGCCACTGGGCAACCAGAGTCGCCCCAACCGTGGTAATCATCATCGGCAGGATCAGCTGATAGTTGTCGGTCATCTCGGTGACCAGCACGATACCGGTGATGGGGGCGCGCACGGTGGCAGCAAAGAGAGCCCCCATTCCGGCGATGGCAAAGGCGCCGGGCTCGATGCCAAGCTCGGGAAACGCCGCATGAAACAGATGGCCGAACACCACGCCAAACAGGGTGCCCAACGCCAGGGTCGGCGCAAACACCCCGCCAGGGGCACCGGAGCAGAAGCAGATGAGGGTCGCAACCAGCCGCACCGAGAAGATGAGGAACAGGGTCGCCATCGCATACTCATCCCCCATCAGATGGGGAATAAGCTCTGTGCCGCCCCCCGTCACCGCGGGAGCAAACAGCGACAGCACGCCAAACGTTCCGGCGACCAGCATGCCGATGGCCACAAAACGGTGGCGCTTGTTCTGATGCAACGCCAGATAACCATCCTGACAGGCCAGCACCAGCTTGTTGAAGACAAAACCGAGCACCCCGAAGGTGGCCCCCATAAAGAGGAACAGCCAGAGCGCCTTGAGGGCTGGCGCATCGTAGTGGGGCAAGGTGATCACCGCCCCCTGCCCTTTCATGTTCTGCAGCATCAGGGTCGCCATGATGGCGGAGATCCCCACCGCCTTGATGGCCAGAAAGGAGTAACGAAACTGCGGACGCATCTCCTCCATCACGAACAGGATCCCTGCCAGCGGCGCATTGAAGGCTGCCGCCAGACCGCCCGCCGCACCGGCTGCCAGCAGGGCATGGCCATGCTCCTTGGGCAGCCGGAAGAGATCAGCCACCATCTTGCCTAGGTTGCCGCCGATCTGTACCGAAGGCCCCTCCCGCCCCAGCACCATGCCGGAACTCAGGGTGCAGATGCCGCCGAAGAACTTGACCGGCAACACCCGCCACCACCGAACCGGGCGCAGATCGTCCATCGCCCCCTCGATCTCGGGAATGCCGGAACCACCCGCTTCCGGGGCAAAGGTATGAGTGAGGAAGTAACCGACAAATCCCAGCAAGGCGCTGAAGCCAAAGCCAAGCAGACCGAGCTGCCACCAGGGACGGTCTGCCAGCAAGGCGATACGTTGTTCTGCCAGCCAGTGGACTCCCGATTCGAACAGGCCGCACACCAGTCCGGCCAGGGTGCCGACCAGCGCCGCCAGCAGCAGCACCAGCAAGGGCATCTTGTCTTGCCGGATAATGCGGGAAAGCGGCCCCCGCGAAGAGGTATCGGCTTCAGAGGAGAGAGCTTGTTGCGCCATCTTGTTACACCAACTTGGAAAAACCATATCGTCAGCTAGCTGAGATCAGGATCACCCGGCGCGTTGCTCGGCTGCCCAGGGCTGGGGCTTTCTGCTATAGTCGGCCCGTTAAATTTTTGTCACGGGAGCAGACCGAGAGTCCGGGTGGCGAGAGCGCAAAGCATACTCCTGATGCTCCGGCCTGCCGAGTCTCAATCGGCTGCAATCCCTTGTGTGACGACCAAAATCCCATTAAGGATGATCCATGTCAAAATCAGATCAGCTGTTTGAACAGGCCCGCCAGACCATTCCGGGTGGCGTCAACTCACCGGTCCGCGCCTTCAATGGGGTCGGCGGCACGCCCCGCTTCATCGATCACGCCGATGGCGCCTATCTCTATGATGTGGATGGTCAGGCCTACGTGGATTACATCGGCTCCTGGGGCCCCATGCTGCTGGGTCACAACCACCCCGCCATCAAGGCTGCCGTCATCAAGGCCGTTGAGAAAGGGCTGAGCTACGGTGCGCCGACCGAGATCGAAGTGTTGATGGCCGAGAAAGTGCGCCAGATCGTCCCCTCCATGGAGCAGGTACGGATGGTGAACTCCGGCACCGAAGCCACCATGAGCGCCATTCGTCTGGCCCGTGGCTACACCGGCCGCGACAAGATCGTCAAATTCGAGGGCTGCTACCACGGCCACGCCGACTCCCTGCTGGTCAAGGCAGGCTCCGGCGCCCTGACCCTGGGTCAACCCAACAGCCCGGGCGTTCCAGCCGATTTCGCCAAACACACCCTGACCTGCGTCTTCAACGATCTGGATTCGGTGCGTGAAGCCTTCACCCAGTACGGCAGCGAGATCGCCTGTATCATCGTCGAGCCGGTCGCAGGCAACATGAACTGCATCCCGCCGGTGCCGGGCTTCCTGGAAGGTCTGCGCGCCATCTGTGACGAGTTCGGCGCCCTGCTGATCCTGGACGAAGTGATGACCGGCTTCCGCGTCTCCTTGCGCGGTGCCCAGGGTCACTACAACATCGACCCGGATCTCACCACTCTTGGCAAGATCATCGGTGCCGGCATGCCGGTGGGCGCCTTCGGCGGCAAGAAGAAGGTGATGCAACACATCGCACCGACCGGCCCTGTCTATCAGGCGGGTACTCTCTCCGGTAACCCGGTGGCCATGGCAGCCGGTCTGACCATGCTGGATCTGCTGCTGAAGCCGGGCCTCTATGAGCAGCTGAGCGCCAAAACTGCGCGGGTTGCAGAAGGGCTGAAAGCGGCCGCGGCCAAACACGGTATCCCGCTCGCCATCAACTATGTGGGCGGTATGTTCGGCTTCTTCTTCACCGACGAGACCGAGATCACCCGCTACGAGCAGGTCACTCGCTGCGATATGGAACGCTTCAAGCGCTTCTACCATCTCATGCTGGAAGAGGGCGTCTATCTGGCGCCGAGCGCCTACGAGGCGGGCTTCCTGTCACTGGCTCACGGCGACAAGGAGATCGAACATACCTTGGCTGCCGCCGAGCGCAGCTTCGCCAAGCTGGCTGGCTAAATCGCCGCTGGTTGTCGCAAAGGGCCCGTCATGGGCCCTTTTCTATTGCAGTGCCTTCATCACCACACAGGGCGGCAATACGCCCATTTCTGGTGCATTCCCCCCTCGTCATCCACCGATTTGTCATTCTCTGGTGCAACCTGCCCCACCATCCCTGTCATAAAGCAGGCCCACTATTTGCACATTCACCACAAGAGCCCACGTCACCGAGGTCCATATGGCAGAGATGAGCCCCATCGATGTGCTGCGGCGCTATCAGGAGTATCAGGAGGAGTTGACCCCGCTACTGCAAGGGCTGCTCAGCGCCCCCCTTGTCTCGCTCAAGGGGTATCCCTTTGTCGTCAGCATTGACCACTATCAGGGGCCGATGTGCATCCAGCCTGCGGCACCGGCGGCCCATAACCGGTTGCACCTTATCGTGCAGGGGCAAGGACGGGAGATCACCGTCTGTCTGAATCAGCTGATTGGCTGGTTGATGGGAGACAGGGAGCGCCGCCGCGCCATGCCCTGGTTCAAGGCGGTCTATGTGGTGCTCAGCATGGCGCTGTTTCTCATCGTCGCCACCCTGATCTGGCACGGGCTGGAGCAGCTCTACCAGCTATTGTGCGGCGAGCAGCAGAACCAGCTCGGCGCCTTTAGCGCCATCATCTTCCTGACACTGGCACTGGCGGTGTTCGATCTGGGCAAGACCATTCTGGAAGAGGAGGTACTGCTGCATAAGGATATCTTCCGCCACAGTGCCATTCGCCGCACCATCACCCGCTTTATCGCCGCCATTCTGATCGCGGTCTCCATCGAGGGACTGTTGCTGCTATTCAAAGGTTCGCTCGGCCAGAGCGAGCTGCTCTGGCCTGCGGTCGGGGTGATGGGGTGTGCGGTGGGTTTGCTGCTGGCACTTGGCCTCTATGTCTTTCTGGGAGCCAAGGCCGAAGCGGCACTGGTACAGGCTAGCCTGCGCTCTCCACCGTCAGCTGCACAGGGGAGCGACGCGCCGCCCGCCAAGAAGCGTACATGGTCCAGGAGGTATAGATGACGATAAAGGCAACCAGCCACTTCAGCATCTCCATATCCATGGATTTGACCAGCATGGCGGCCAGCACCACACCGATGGGACCGAAGATGGCTACCGCCAGCACCGCCTTGGCATCGAACGCCCCTTTGCGGATAAAAGTGCCTGCGGAGAAAACGCTGAGCACGGCGGTGGAACCCATCATGATGGGAAACGCCGCCAGCGGATTCATCCCCAGCAGATAAACCAACGTCATGCAGGGGGCAAACAGGCCGATACCGACATTCATCAGCACCCCGAAGATGAAATTGCCAAGCAGGGCGATCGCAAGCTTGTAGCCGCTGAGCCCCATCGCATCGCCGCCTACAGGGAAAAGCCCCAGCAGACCGGCAAAGATAAGCCCTGCAACGACCAGTAAGGAGATAGCCATCACCAACCGGATGGTCTGCCGATCAAACGAGGCCACATGACGAGCGCCCCAAGCTGCGCCCGCTGCGGCGGCCATCATCATGCTGATCAGCGTCAGCGGCTCCACTGCGACTGCGCCGACGAAGATCAGCGACTGAGTCACGGTCGGCAGCACACACTGCCCATTTAGGGTCCCCGGCAGCACCCGATCATCGATCAGCTTGAACTGCTTGTAGCAGGCGGTCTTTACCGCAAAGCTGCCCACCCCCAGGGTATCGAGAAAGTTGGCAACCCCACCGATCAACGCCACCGGCCAGAAGGGTGTCGCCTCAAAGGATCCACTCTGCTTCTTCCGCCAGCAGGCTTGCACCAGCATAAAGATGAATACGAGGCCTCCAGCTATAAAAACCAGCCGTAAAATATCAACTAACATAGGGGTTTCTCCTGCAACGGGCGGCGATTCTAAGGCAAGCAGCAGAAAAAATCTTGACCGGAATTAAGCAATACTCACGACACACCTCTGCGAGGCGAAATATTTATCAATGGACTCCGAACGACTCTGCTAATACTTGTTACTGAGGCCAACAGGCCGGGTCCTGAGCACGTTGTTATGGTCCTTTCGCGACGACCACTTGTGCCAAAGGACATAATAAAAAAGAGGGCCGGTAGTGATACCGACCCTCTTTCTGTATCTGGCCGGGGCGCTGGGCCCTCGACCATGACAACTGCTTATTGAATGCTCTTGCCGGCACGCACGTCCTTGATAAACCCCTTCAGGCTGGCCAGATCACGGGGGGCACCGCGCAGGATCTGATCACCGATGATGAAGGCCGGGGTACCGGAGATACCGAGCGCTTCAGCCAACGCACGGTTGGTACCGAGGTTCTGGTCAATGCTGCCATCTTTGATCTTGGCTTCCACCTTGCTCCAGTCAACACCGGCCGCCACTGCCAACTGCTTGACCTGTGCTTCATCAGCGAGCGGGCCCTGATGGGTATAGAGCTTCTCGTGGAACGCCTGGTACTTGTCAGGCTGACCCAGCTGGACCGCCAACGCAGCACGGGCTGCGAAGTAGGAGGACTCGCTCAGAATGGGGAACTGCTTGTAGATGTACCGGATATCTTTATCTTCCGCCATCAGCTGCTTGACCAGCGGATGGGCCCGTTTGCAGTAACCGCAGTTGTAATCGAAAAACTCTACAATGGTCAGCGACGCCTTCGGATTCCCCATCTCGGGATCCTGATTGGCATAAAGCTGCTTGGAGTGAGCCTTGATCAGCGCCTTGTCACTCTCGGCCTGCTGGCTCTCCTGCTTGGCACGCAGGGCATTGGACATCTCGACCAGGATCTCGGGATTCTTGACCAGATAGTCGCGAACGATTTGCTCGACATCGCTTTTGGTAAGCTCGCTTGCATGTACCGGCGTCGCCAGCAGGGTCACACCAGCCAGCGCGCAAAACAGGGCATTTTTAATAGTCATAACGTTATCTTGCAGAGGATATGATAGAGACCACTATAGTGGTTGAGTCTGTTTTCAAGTCAAGTTATCTGGCCAAAAAAGCGCTTGAGACGCCCTGATTGCCACTTTTTCATGTCGTTTCGCGCAATTAACCAGCAATCGAACCGGACGGGGATTTACAAGCCGGATCAGCATGGTAATATTCGCCGCACTGCTGCGGAGGGGTGGCAGAGCGGCTGAATGCACCGGTCTTGAAAACCGGCGATGGGCGACCATCCGTGGGTTCAAATCCCACCTCCTCCGCCATTCATACCGAGCCCATGCAACCATGTTGCGTGGGCTTTTTGTTTGCCTGCAATTTGCCACTCGTCATAGATCTCAACACATTAGTCTTCTTCAACTCCTTTCTTGATCTTCTCACCTGCGGGCTCAACAGCTGCCACAAGATCACCTATCAACATCTAACCTCTGCGTTCCTGCGCGTATCCCTTCCCATTTCCTTATTACCCCAAACAACAAGGACCCAAAGCAGCAACCACTGCGCCTGCGTGTTAGCACAGCCAACACACTCTCTGGCATAACGTCAGTGGGCGACTAACAAAATCATGGACAAGCAGAGGGCTCAAAAAGAAAGACTTCAGCTAACACAGGACGCAGATGCCCAGGAAAGATCGCAAGCAAGAGATCCTAGCGTACAGGCGAGCATAGGATTCGTGGGTCATGACTACGCCAGAGCCGCCATACAGAGCGACAGCGGTTCAGTGAAGAAAGAGTACCAAGCAGAACATCAGGCTATTTGTAGAACCAGAAAACAGCGCCGAGTAACAATAAGAACAGAGGAAAGGAGATAGGACCGGTCAAAAATCAGGCTACCTTCTGAGTTTCAGGTAATAAAAAACCCCGCTCGATGAGCGGGGTTTCTTGTATTGGGTGCCTGGCAGTGTCCTACTCTCGCATGGCGAATGC
>NZ_JAPDCN010000034.1:0-13047 GCF_027706185.1 Aeromonas sp. Y318-3 | reverse complement strand
GAACGCTCGCCCCATTGCATCGTGGCGGGAACAAATCGCTCGGAACATCGAGCGCGTCCGGCAGACGCCAGCGGGGGGCCAATTGGTGAAGCAAAACAGAGTCCATCTATGATAGGGCCACTGTTAAGCGTCAGGGTTTATCGCTTACTCGATCATTCTCATAATCCAGAACTAAGCCGTACTGCAAGGCATCTTGTAAGGCAAGCTCCTTGAGCCTGTCCCGCAAAAAATCCCGATTGGCTAACGGGGAATTGGGATTGGACTCTTGGATCTCTTCAAGCATTTCCTTGATAAGCTCAATAGCGCCGTTGTACTTGAACGTTTGTGAATGCCCAAAATGCCTTGCATCATCAAGCTCCCTCTCCATCCTCAAAGCCTGCTCTTTCCATCCGGCGACCTGGCCACGAAGATAACCTTTCCCAGACTCCCCAATAGACAGTCCGACACCAAAATCCATGCTCGTCATAACTCGCCCTATAAGTTCTTAAAATGCTCTTCAAAACCTCCAAACGCAGCACGACAGATCTTAACTCTTCACCCACCACAGCAGCAGGACTTTCGCCGCGAACACATCGTTCGGAACATCGAGCGCGTCTAGCGGAGACCGCGGGGGCCTAAAACAGAGTCCATCAAGAGTGGGGGCAGTGGCCCCATCCTGTGGAGATCAGGGCAACACTCCCGAACGGGAGCGACTAGCGCAGTCTGTCGCGCTTCGTTCGGGAGTCGGCAAGCGCAGCGCGGCAGCCTTAACGACTGCTTAGATCCACCTCGATGCGGCGAAAACCGATAGTGTGCGCCGTATTCACCCCTGCATCGATGGTCTTAAAAACCCGCCATCCTCCACGCTGGCGTTCCAGCACTTCCGTTTCTGCATTGCGGCCAAACTTCACTAAGTGAAGATGGTAGCCGGTGCCCATCGGGGTCGGGGCGATCACCGCCTTGGCAAAGCCCCCCTGTTCAAATACCCACTTCGCCTTGATCTCTTCCATATCAAAAACCCTGTTTTGATGGCTCATATCTACGTTATGACACCAACGCAGCCAAACATCAAATTACAATTACGAACCATCAAATTCTCATTTTGACTGGCATTGTTCAGGTTCGTAGAACCGCACTCTGGTTTCAAAGGGGGAGCCCCTTTGGCACGCCGATAGGATGCAGGCACGCCGACGGTACAAACGCAGTTTGTATACGGTCGGTCTCGTGCCTGTATACAGTCGGTGTCGTGCCTGCCTTTCTTGTCGTAAATCTGCGTGACTACAAAATAGGGCACAAAAAGAGACATAAAATGGAGCACATCGAACAAAGGAAGGCTACAAAAAAGAGCACAAAATAGGACACACAAAGAGATACATAGGACACATAATGGAGTACAAAATGGGGCACATTGGATAGTTGTGAGGAATTATGAAAGAGATCGAGCAGCTCTGTCAGGCATTACGCGAGAAGCGTTTTAAGTCCAAGCAGGTAACGTTCAACTATCACTATGATGATTTTTGTGCGGCAAAGGGGCTGTATGGCTGGGAACGAGTCACGAAGTACATCAACGAAGTCACCGGTGCAGATCTAGCGGTAGCTGCGTACAAAAGCATGCTCAAGAGAGCCAAGAAGAAAGTGGAGTCCTCCCCCCAACCTGAAACAAAATTGGCGGTCAAAAAAGTGACAACCAATGCTTTCAGTACCATCGTGGAAAAGGAAAGGTTCGAGCACGACAACAATCCTGATCTTGATGCGCTGCTAGATAGGCTGGGAGCTGAAACCGGCAACTTGGCGGACTACTTAAAGGTGTGCTTCAACTCGGAATCGATCGCCAAAAGGGCAATAGAGGCAGGGGTGTCAATAGAGGAAATACGGTCATGGGAATGCCCGAACCAGATACGGCTTGGAACAAGGTTAAGCCACTTCATTAGAAACGCATCATAAAGGCAAACTGATGAGTCAAAACGACGATTTGATTGGGGTGAAAAAAGACCAATTCAGTCCATACCAAGTTACGGACTACCTAACGAACACAGCGGAGATCACTGCATACCTCAAGGCAGCTAAAGAGGAAAATGACCCTGAGCTGCTGGCAGCAGTAATCGAGGATATTCGTCAGATAAAGCTAGATGGGGCAAGATCGAAAAAACCAAACCCGCTCCGTGGATAAGCCCTACTGCCCACAGGCCAAAAACACGGCCTAATGGACAGCCCTTCGGGAACGGGCTTAACCACCTCGCCAAGGTTCTCTCCCTATGATGAAGAACGGAAAGACCACGGCGAAAAGGATGTCGCCAAGCTCCACAGTCAGCAGGCTCTCCTATCTTTCCGCTGCGCTTCAAGATAGGAGAGCCCTCCTGCTTGGCTACGTTAAAAATGACGTAGTTACACAAGATAGACTCGCCTTGCTCCGGACTATCGAGACTGCTTGCGGCAGCTCCCTCTCACGCGCTCCAGAGACACACCCCGTCCTTGCTGCATCTGCTTTAGTCCCCGCCTGATGGCCTGACTGCCGCGCCGTTTTTTAAGAGCTGGCCGTGGTTGGTTCCCCGTTACGCTCTGCTTGCAAATGCCCCACGGTTGCGAATCGTGGGCGGCTGTGGTGCGCGATCGCACGCTGGGCAGTATGTGAGATTTCCCCGTTCTGCCCGACCAACCACACCCACAAACGGCAACAAACTCATGCTTCCAATCCGTGCGGGTACGACAAAGCGCCAAAGGTGGTGGCCTTCGGTAACGGGTCGAGTTGCGGGAAAAGCTTGATTGAATGGCCGAATGGCCGCTAAACTGATTAGGACTTTTGGTAGCTGCTTCCCGCACGGAGCCGTTACCAGGTGAAGTCGGTTCCCCAACCGGCAACACCTTCGAAGAAACCGCCCTGCAAGGCGGTTTTTTCGTTTCAGGACATAACTCTACGCTTGATCATCACAGCTGATCAAGCTTTCTGAGAGCCAGACTCCGCCGCCAATAGCGTTTCTATGCAATCAACAATAACATCTTTAATTGTCTTGCCATTTTCAGCGGCGTAAACCTTCAACTTTGAATGCGTATTTTCATCAATATCAAAGTTGACCCTCTTTTTTTTTGTCAGCTCAAGGCTTTTTAAGTCAACATGTTTTTTTACACTAGGCCGCCCAGCTTTCAGCATAATTAATCACCTGTAAGTATAGAAACCATCTCATCTGTAAGCATCATAATCTCTCCTGCTGATGGGCTGTTAGGAGATGCCTGTATAACAGTCTCGCCATTAGCAGCAGAGGTGGGAAATAAAACGCTTTGGCACACCCTTGACTTGAACACTGGCAAACCGTACTCCAAAAGCGCAGACTCAATCTCACCACCAATCTTTGTGTTTTTTATCGCTCTGGAAATAACAAAAAACGCTTTTAATTTACCATCCGTCAAATCGATGCGCTGTTTAACAAGATCAACAAGATCTGACGCTGCCCATATATCATATGGTGATGGCTGAACAGGAATAACAATAAGGTCAGATGACCTTATTGCAGATATAGCCAAATCTGAAGCCTGCGGTGCTCCATCAATAACTATAAAATCCCTCTTACCAAGAGCCTTTATATCTCGTTCGAGAGTCGGCCGATCAATTCCAATAACCGGCAGATCATTACCATCAGCCACGGCAGCCCAATCTCTAGCGCTCCCCTGAGGATCCGAGTCAACCAGCACGACATCAAACCCACGCAACTTCAACCCCATTGCCAAGTGAGTTGCTATCGTTGTTTTACCAGACCCACCCTTCTGATTTAAAACGGAGACTACCTTCATCACCCCACCTTTCAACCTCTAGAACCCGAAGGCTAGTACGTGATACAGCACAAAACAGCTCATGCACTCATGTACTCATGTACTCATGTACTCATGTACTCATGTACTCATGTACTCATTGTGCTCTAGGATTAACCCCTGGCGCAATATTTTTAATCCCATCAGGTAAGCGTTCAAGAACATCCATATTTTTCAAAGCTAACAAATAACTACGATCAAGGTTTTTATCTAAAGAACAATCAACCTTCCACTTCAACATTTGGAAACCAAACAAAGCAATGGGCACATCTTTAACCAGAACCCCACCAACCATTCCAAGCTCGCGCTCAATAGAATCCTTATCCTTTTCATCTAGTTTTGGATGAGGTATTAACTCAATAGACACGCTTTCATCCCACTCCAAATCACTACAAACAGAATCTTCTTTTTTATGATAACCAATAAATTTTCCAATTCTATTTAGCAATAGCGACAAATATTTGCCATGCTTATAGTCGTAACACCTCAAATAAAACTTACCATTCACATCAAATATTTTACTAGGATGGATTTTCTTTACTGAGAAACCACTAGAAAGAGAGCTATATTCAAATGACATAGACAAATCATTTGCTATAGCCCTTGATATTGATAAGACAACTTCTTTTTCTGGAATGGGAAGAAGATCTTTCAAACTTACTATTGGAGGCTCGACAAATCCAAGGTAAGAAGAAACCTTCTTACTTTTAAGTCTTGAAATAACTGAGGATGAAGATATAGGGTATTCGCTCTTAAATGTTGCACTCTTAATTTCATAACGTTTTAAACTAGGGTTAAATTCCAAGTTATGGGATGCAATCTCTCTATACCCGCCAAGATCCCTCGTGGCCGCAGCCTCCTTCAGACCAAACCGGTTCATTAGATCAGCGCGAGACAACCACCCCTTAGCCATGAGAAGAAGCTCAATAAACGCCCATCTTTCAGCAACCTTTTGATTTTCATCAGCTTTATCATTAACCACAAAAACCTCCTGAGAACGCTTGATCTAATCAAAATGATCGGTACAATGATTTTAGGCTCATCAATCAGATTGATCTAGTGAGACTAAAGAAATCATAGCATTCTAAAGAGGAGCACAAAAAATGCTACGACTAGACGAAGAAAGTTCAGCTTATATCTACCGTCCGTACATCACAGTTAAAGGACGTCGCATCACCAGACCTAATGGTGGCATGTTCAAAATCCCCCTCAATCGCCCCAAAAAAGACCAGTGAGAGGTAACAAACATGAGCAACTGGTCTACAGAAACGATCTCTGCCGTATGGAACAAGGCAACCTTTGTATCTCAAGAAAACGAGAGCAGAGGATTCAGGAAAGACCAATGCGGAGCATGGATCAACCGCTTTCAATACGGAAATAGAGATAACAAGTACGGGTGGGAAATTGACCACATAACCCCAGTATCGAATGGGGGTGGTGATAACTTAGGCAACCTTAGACCTCTGCATTGGAAGAACAATGCAGCACGTCAAAACAATCGGCTTTCATGCCAAGTCTACAGTGATGGGGGTGAAAACGTGGGATTGTGATGAACACTGCCAACAAACAGTCGCGATAGCTGAGGACACTCAGTAGCCTCAGCTATCGATGACCAAAAACAGCCTGTTATAGGTGGTGGCAAGACAGCTTCATTTTCAAAAAACGATCAATCAAATTCAAAAAATGAAGGTGTAAAATCAGCGCCAATGCTCCCAATAACAGGACTTAACGCAATGAGATTACCACGCCATTCCTGCATTTTTTAACCAGCAACGCTTGGGCTTACGGCCATCCAAAGATTTCACGTAAGCATTCCACTCTTCCTTGCTCTTGCCTTTGAGCTCCTCATTCTTGCGATCGACCTCTTCTTGCAATGCCTTGCAATCGGCCTCTGCCTTCGCCTTTTCCTGCTCTTTGGCTTCGATCACTTTAAGTGCCTCAGCATCATCGACCTTGGCAAAGACTTGCTTCCCATTAAGCACCAACGTTTTATCCGATTCTTTGTAAACGCCACTGACGCCAAGCGCCCCAATCGTCAACGTATTGTCTTTGATGGTCGCAGGAAACTCTTTGCGTTCAACCGAACCATCCAAAATGCTATTTCCATACCTTGTCAGCAAATGACCTTCGCCGTTTTTCTCGATTTTCAAATATTCAAAGCGGTCGCCCTGAACCTTCCAAAACCCCAAGAATGGTTTGTCCGCAGACCCGCAGGCGGAAAGCGCCAGAGCCAAAAAAACTGCAACAACAACCCTCATGAAAAACTCCATTTTTTATTTTCAGTGAAAGCGCTCAAGATACCAGAACCGCAATAAAAAGGACTCATTCAACCCAGCCACTAACTCACAACTGGCTTGGAAAGCGTTGTCTGGTGTGGAATACCCTCAGAATGTGGATCTCATCCCCTTGCACCCGATACGGAAGCAGGAACGGATAGGGCTGCACCACGAGTTCTCTCGTTCCAGGAACCCGCCCGGGCCGCCCCATGGCCGGCTGAGTCGATAACAGGCTAACCAGCCGATACACTTCGCGCACAAACTCCTGTGCCACTATCGGGTTTTCTCTCGATAGGAAGTCGTGCGCATCCTCCAAGTTGAGCGCAGCCTTACGTAGCCATTTAACCCGCATTGATCCCCCACCGACTAAACTTCGCGGCCATCTCTTTTTCCGGTACAAAATCGCCAGAATCAGCCTCGATCAATGCCGCCTCAATCTGCGCGATCTGCCAAGCTTCTCGCGCCAAGTAATCCTGAATGGCTTGGTTGGCCAACCATGATTTGGTTCTACCTGTAGACTGGGCCAGCTGCCCCAATTGCTGGTCTACTTCATCCGGCAGACGGACAGACATTACGCTCATAACACCCCCTTGTAGTCAGATGTTTACATTGTGCGACTAGATAACCATCAATGTCCACCGATCCCACCAATTGCAGTACTGCAATTAGGGGTTATACAACCCCCAAAACTGGCGAATCGAAGGGTGTTTTGATGTGCGCATAACGCCTTTTATGTTCAAGAGCTCCTGATCTGTCTCGGGGCACCCATGAAGCCCGTGGCATCCACCTCGAACCGGCAGACCCCGATCTGCTGCAGGTAGAGAACCAGGGTATCGAGCTTGCGAAAAACTCTGAGCTGCTTGCTGCGCTGGGCGGCCAGGGCACGTTCGGCTAGACCGTAGCGCACCAGCAGCGTCCAGCCGCCAGGTTGGCCAACTGCGATCACGACACGAACAGCACCGGCCGCCACCAGTTGTACCAGGGTGGGATGGGTAATGGTTTCCATGGGGGAGATTCCGAGACAAGGGATAGTGCGGCGCAGGATGGGAGATAACGCCTCGCAAAACAAGTCATCTTGCAGGATGACCAGCAGCAAAAAGGGCGTCCGATTTAACGTAACGCCCCCTTATACGCACTAGCCGATGGGGTTACTGCTTGGGTTGGTACAGTTCAACATACTGGCCAGCCAGTGCCTGCGCCTCTGCCAATACCGCAGGCGATAAACGCTTGGCGAAAAGGTCACGTTTTGTAGCCGCCTCGACATCCCCATTGGCGGCAGACACCGAACTCCAGACGGGGAGCCCGCAGAATTCGGAAAAAATCGTACGCTAAGGTTTTCCGGGCATCCGTAAGGGCCGAAACTTCCCGTCTTCCAGTCTGCGGCTCTGCCGCCAGACGTAATCGCCGGTTAGGTTGATGTGCTCCCAGCCCAGCGGCGACAGGAATTGCAGCAGCTCGCCGTCCACCGGCTTGCCGGCCTCGACCAACCCCTGGGTGGCGCGTTCCAGGTACACCGTGTTCCACAGCACGATAGCCGCCGTCACCAGGTTGAGGCCGCTGGCCCGGTAGCGCTGCTGCTCGAAGCTCCGATCCCTGATTTCCCCAAGGCGGTTGAAGAACACCGCCCTGGCCAGCGAGTTGCGCGCCTCACCTTTGTTCAGGCCGGCATGCACGCGGCGGCGCAGTTCAACACTTTGCAGCCAGTCCAGGATGAACAGCGTGCGCTCGATCCGGCCCAGCTCGCGCAGGGCCACGGCCAGTCCGTTCTGGCGCGGGTAGCTGCCGAGCTTGCGCAGCATCAGCGAGGCGGTGACGGTGCCCTGCTTGATCGAGCTGGCCAGGCGCAGGATGTCGTCCCAGTGGGCACGCACGTGCTTGATGTTCAGGGTGCCGCCGATCAGCGGGCGCAACGTCGGGTAGGCTTGCACGCCCTGCGGCACGTACAGCTTGGTTTCGCCGAGGTCGCGGATGCGCGGCGCGAAGCGGAAGCCTAGCAGGTGCATCAGGGCAAAGACGTGATCGGTGAAGCCGGCCGTGTCGGTGTAGTGCTCCTCGATCCGCAGGTCGGACTCGTGGTACAGCAGGCCGTCGAGCACATAGGTGGAATCGCGGACGCCGACATTCACCACGCGGGTGCTGAACGGCGCGTACTGGTCGGAGATATGGGTATAGAACAGCCGTCCCGGCTCGCTACCGTACTTCGGGTTGACGTGCCCGGTGCTCTCGCCCCGGCCACCCGCGCGGAAGCGCTGGCCATCGGAGGATGAGGTCGTGCCGTCGCCCCAGTGGGCGGCAAAGGCGTGGCGATACTGGTGGTTGACCAGCTCGGCCAAGGCCGCCGAATAGGTTTCGTCGCGGATGTGCCAGGCTTGCAGCCAGGACAGCTTGGCGTAGGTCAGGCCGGGGCTCGACTCGGCCATCTTGGTCAGCCCGAGGTTGATCGCATCACCGAGGATTGCGGACAGCAGCAACGTCCTGTCTTTGGCCTCGGCCCCGTCCTTCAAGTGGGTGAAGTGGCGGCTGAAGCCCGTCCAGTCGTCCACGTCCATCAGCAGTTCGGTGATCTTGATGCGCGGCAGTAACTGGCTGGTTTGGTCGATCAGCGCCTGCGCCCGATCCGGCACCGCCGCATCCAGCGGGGTGATTTTCAGCCCTGACTCGGTGAGGATGGCATCGGGCAGCTCGTTGTCCTTGGCCAGGCGGGTGACGGTGGCCAACTGCTCGTCCAGCAGCTGCAAACGCTCTTCCAGGTACTGGTCGCTGTTCGGGTTGATCGCCAGGGGCAGGGCCTGCTCGCGCTTGAGTGCGGCGAACTTCTCGGCCGGCAGCAGGTAGTCGTCGAAGTCGCGGAACTGCCGCGAGCCCTTGACCCAGATGTCGCCGGAGCGCAGGGCGTTCTTCAGCTCGGACAGGGCGCAGATTTCGTAGAATTTCCGGTCGAGGCCTTCCGGGGTGATCACCAGCGGCTTCCAGCGCGGCTTGATGAAGGCCGTGGGTGCATCGGCCGGCACCTTGCGCAGGTTGTCGGCGTTCATCTCACGCAGGGTCTGCACGGCTGCCAGCACGCCTTGCGCGGCCGGCCCGTGCTGTTCCCCAACTTTTCGCTCGGCGAAGAGTATGAACATGCGCCGCCGGCGACGAATCGCCAAATCTCACCGTATCTCCCGAGCGGACGATTTCGCACCGGTCTGCCCGTCGAAGGGCTTGCGATCGAACGGGGCGACCTTTTCTATGCATGTCCGCGAGCCAGCGTCTTTTATGGCACGGCGCTCGACGCCGACCTTCGGACGCGCGGCGTAAGCACGCTTGTCATGGCCGGGATAAGCACCACCGGCGTTGTTCTTTCAAGCGTCGCCTGGGCTAGTGATGCGGACTACGACGTGCGTTTGGTCCAGGACTGCTGCTACGACCCGGATCGGGATGCCCACGAAGCTCTGTTGCGTTCCGGGTTCGGCGGACGTGTACAGGTCGTGTAATTTTCGGGCCTCGCATGATCGCGGCCATAGCCGCAGGTGGATTGGTGCGAGGCAGGGCCAGTCCAAGTCAGGGTGCGGTCATCGCGGCGCCTGCAACTCTCAAAAACCCATCGCCGTAGCGGAGGTCTTGTAATCGCATGTCATTACGCACGCCCGATTTATTGTTCACAGCGATAGCACCTGCCATTTGGGGCAGCACCTACATTGTCACCACCCAATACCTGCCGAACTTCTCACCGATGACGGTCGCGATGCTGCGGGCGTTGCCGGCGGGTTTATTGCTCGTGATGATCGTCCGACAGATTCCAACGGGAATCTGGTGGATGCGCATCTTCATCCTCGGCGCACTTAATATTTCGCTATTCTGGAGCTTGTTGTTTATTTCGGTCTACCGCCTGCCGGGCGGGGTCGCGGCGACGGTAGGCGCTGTGCAGCCGCTGATGGTCGTGTTCATCTCTGCCGCTCTGCTAGGTAGCCCGATACGATTGATGGCGGTCCTGGGGGCTATTTGCGGAACTGCGGGCGTGGCGCTGTTGGTGTTGACACCAAACGCAGCGCTAGATCCTGTCGGCGTCGCAGCGGGCCTGGCGGGGGCGGTTTCCATGGCGTTCGGAACCGTGCTGACCCGCAAGTGGCAACCTCCCGTGCCTCTGCTCACCTTTACCGCCTGGCAACTGGCGGCCGGAGGACTTCTGCTCGTTCCAGTAGCTTTAGTGTTTGATCCGCCAATCCCGATGCCTACAGGAACCAATGTTCTCGGCCTGGCGTGGCTCGGCCTGATCGGAGCGGGTTTAACCTACTTCCTTTGGTTCCGGGGGATCTCGCGACTCGAACCTACAGTTGTTTCCTTACTGGGCTTTCTCAGCCCGGGGACCGCCGTGTTGCTAGGATGGTTGTTCTTGGATCAGACGCTGAGTGCGCTTCAAATCATCGGCGTCCTGCTCGTGATCGGGAGTATCTGGCTGGGCCAACGTTCCAACCGCACTCCTAGGGCGCGTATAGCTTGCCGGAAGTCGCCTTGACCCGCATGGCATAGGCCTATCGTTTCCACGATCAGCGATCGGCTCGTTGCCCTGCGCCGCTCCAAAGCCCGCGACGCAGCGCCGGCAGGCAGAGCAAGTAGAGGGCAGCGCCTGCAATCCATGCCCACCCGTTCCACGTTGTTATAGAAGCCGCATAGATCGCCGTGAAGAGGAGGGGTCCGACGATCGAGGTCAGGCTGGTGAGCGCCGCCAGTGAGCCTTGCAGCTGCCCCTGACGTTCCTCATCCACCTGCCTGGACAACATTGCTTGCAGCGCCGGCATTCCGATGCCACCCGAAGCAAGCAGGACCATGATCGGGAACGCCATCCATCCCCGTGTCGCGAAGGCAAGCAGGATGTAGCCTGTGCCGTCGGCAATCATTCCGAGCATGAGTGCCCGCCTTTCGCCGAGCCGGGCGGCTACAGGGCCGGTGATCATTGCCTGGGCGAGTGAATGCAGAATGCCAAATGCGGCAAGCGAAATGCCGATCGTGGTCGCGTCCCAGTGAAAGCGATCCTCGCCGAAAATGACCCAAAGCGCGGCCGGCACCTGTCCGACAAGTTGCATGATGAAGAAGACCGCCATCAGGGCGGCGACGACGGTCATGCCCCGGGCCCACCGGAACGAAGCGAGCGGGTTGAGAGCCTCCCGGCGTAACGGCCGGCGTTCGCCTTTGTGCGACTCCGGCAAAAGGAAACAGCCCGTCAGGAAATTGAGGCCGTTCAAGGCTGCCGCGGCGAAGAACGGAGCGTGGGGGGAGAAACCGCCCATCAGCCCACCGAGCACAGGTCCCGCGACCATCCCGAACCCGAAACAGGCGCTCATGAAGCCGAAGTGCCGCGCGCGCTCATCGCCATCAGTGATATCGGCAATATAAGCGCCGGCTACCGCCCCAGTCGCCCCGGTGATGCCGGCCACGATCCGCCCGATATAGAGAACCCAAAGGAAAGGCGCCGTCGCCATGATGGCGTAGTCGACAGCAGCGCCGGCCAGCGAGACGAGCAAGACCGGCCGCCGCCCGAAACGATCCGACAGCGCGCCCAGCACAGGTGCGCAGGCAAATTGCATCAACGCATACAGCGCCAGCAGAATGCCATAGTGGGCGGTGACGTCGTTCGAGTGAACCAGATCGCGCAGGAGGCCCGGCAGCACCGGCATAATCAGGCCGATGCCGACAGCGTCGAGCGCGACAGTGCTCAGAATTACGATCAGGGGTCTGTTGGGTTTCACGTCTGGCCTCCGGACCAGCCTCCGCTGGTCCGATTGAACGCGCGGATTCTTTATCACTGATAAGTTGGTGGACATATTATGTTTATCAGTGATAAAGTGTCAAGCATGACAAAGTTGCAGCCGAATACAGTGATCCGTGCCGCCCTGGACCTGTTGAACGAGGTCGGCGTAGACGGTCTGACGACACGCAAACTGGCGGAACGGTTGGGGGTTCAGCAGCCGGCGCTTTACTGGCACTTCAGGAACAAGCGGGCGCTGCTCGACGCACTGGCCGAAGCCATGCTGGCGGAGAATCATACGCATTCGGTGCCGAGAGCCGACGACGACTGGCGCTCATTTCTGATCGGGAATGCCCGCAGCTTCAGGCAGGCGCTGCTCGCCTACCGCGATGGCGCGCGCATCCATGCCGGCACGCGACCGGGCGCACCGCAGATGGAAACGGCCGACGCGCAGCTTCGCTTCCTCTGCGAGGCGGGTTTTTCGGCCGGGGACGCCGTCAATGCGCTGATGACAATCAGCTACTTCACTGTTGGGGCCGTGCTTGAGGAGCAGGCCGGCGACAGCGATGCCGGCGAGCGCGGCGGCACCGTTGAACAGGCTCCGCTCTCGCCGCTGTTGCGGGCCGCGATAGACGCCTTCGACGAAGCCGGTCCGGACGCAGCGTTCGAGCAGGGACTCGCGGTGATTGTCGATGGATTGGCGAAAAGGAGGCTCGTTGTCAGGAACGTTGAAGGACCGAGAAAGGGTGACGATTGATCAGGACCGCTGCCGGAGCGCAACCCACTCACTACAGCAGAGCCATGTAGACAACATCCCCTCCCCCTTTCCACCGCGTCAGACGCCCGTAGCAGCCCGCTACGGGCTTTTTCATGCCCTGCCCTAGCGTCCAAGCCTCACGGCCGCGCTCGGCCTCTCTGGCGGCCTTCTGGCGCTCCTGCTGCGGCGTCCGCTCGTGGGCCGTGGCGCGGGTCCGCGCGCCGGCCTCGTGCGCCTGGCGCTCGCGGGCGAGGTCCAGGGCGGCCGTCTTCACGTTCTGCCTTGCGCAGATGAGATAGGGGAGCCCGCAGAATTCGGAAAACCTTAGCGTACGATTTTTTCCGAATTCTGCGGGCTCCCCTTAATGCTGTTTTTATGGTTGCACTACAACCCCGATAGGAACAAATCGCTCGGAACATCGAGCGTGTCCGGCAGACGCCAGCGGGGGCCAATTGGTGAAGCAAAACAGAGTCCATCAGGGTGGGGCCAGTGGCCCCACCTTG
>NZ_JAPDCN010000033.1:0-15000 GCF_027706185.1 Aeromonas sp. Y318-3 | reverse complement strand
ACCTTTACTATAGCTTGACACTGAACATTGAGCCTTGATGTGTAGGATAGGTGGGAGGCATTGAAACGTGAACGCCAGTTTGCGTGGAGCCGACCTTGAAATACCACCCTTTAATGTTTGATGTTCTAACGTTGTCCCGTGATCCGGGATACGGACAGTGTCTGGTGGGTAGTTTGACTGGGGCGGTCTCCTCCTAAAGAGTAACGGAGGAGCACGAAGGTTAGCTAAGCATGGTCGGACATCATGCGGTTAGTGCAAAGGCAGAAGCTAGCTTAACTGCGAGACGGACAGGTCGAGCAGATACGAAAGTAGGTCTTAGTGATCCGGTGGTTCTGAATGGAAGGGCCATCGCTCAACGGATAAAAGGTACTCCGGGGATAACAGGCTGATACCGCCCAAGAGTTCATATCGACGGCGGTGTTTGGCACCTCGATGTCGGCTCATCACATCCTGGGGCTGAAGTTGGTCCCAAGGGTATGGCTGTTCGCCATTTAAAGTGGTACGCGAGCTGGGTTTAGAACGTCGTGAGACAGTTCGGTCCCTATCTGTCGTGGGCGTTGGATGATTGAGGGGGGCTGCTCCTAGTACGAGAGGACCGGAGTGGACGCATCTCTGGTGTTCCGGTTGTCACGCCAGTGGCATTGCCGGGTAGCTAAATGCGGAAGAGATAAGCGCTGAAAGCATCTAAGCGCGAAACTTGCCCCGAGATGAGTCATCCCTGAGGCTTTAAGCCTCCTAAAGGGTTGTTGGAGACTACGACGTAGATAGGCAGGGTGTGTAAGCGTAGCGATACGTTGAGCTAACCTGTACTAATTGCCCGTGAGGCTTAACCATACAACGCCAAAGTGATGTTGGTTGAATGAAGTCATGAGTTACTTGTTCAAAGAACAACATATCAGTTATACAGCTTGTTTTTAGATTTTAGCTCTGGCGCGAGACACAACAACATGTGTACGCGATAGAGGAACAGAATTTGCCTGGCGGCGATAGCGCGGTGGTCCCACCTGACCCCATGTCGAACTCAGAAGTGAAACGCCGTAGCGCCGATGGTAGTGTGGGGTCTCCCCATGCGAGAGTAGGGAACTGCCAGGCATCAAATTTAGCAACCTATACTGATTAGGTTGGAAAAAGAATCGGTGGTGCGGTAGTTCAGTTGGTTAGAATACCGGCCTGTCACGCCGGGGGTCGCGGGTTCGAGTCCCGTCCGCACCGCCACTGATTTAGGGGCGTAGTTCAATTGGTAGAGCGTCGGTCTCCAAAACCGAATGTTGGGGGTTCGAGTCCCTCCGCCCCTGCCAGATAAAAAAGCCAGCAGCAATGCTGGCTTTTTTATTATCTATCGAACACCATTCCTGCATTCCTGCATTCCTGGATAATCCTATGAGTGAATCACTGATGTGAGTACCTGCTCAAGTGGTGCTGGCTTACTAAAGAGATAACCTTGTAGATAAGTCACGTTTCGTTCAGTGAGATATTGCGCTTGCTGTTCTGTTTCAACACCTTCTGCCACCATGGCCAGAGATAAGCGGTGCCCAAGATCGACGATATTCTCGATGATATGCTCAGATAATGATCCTTCCCCAATTTGATTCACAAAGGAGCGGTCAATTTTGAGACTGCCAACATGCAGATATTGAAAATAATTGAGTGTCGAGTGGCCGGTACCAAAATCATCAATGGCTAAGATCACCCCTAATGCCTGTAACGCATCAAAAAGTGCTGCTGTATCGGCGGTATGCTCGATAGCTTGGCGCTCAGTGAGTTCTAGGACTAATTTGATATCCGTACCTTGGATGGAGTGCAAGAAGGCCTGCACATCATCTAGGAGGCTCTGATGCTGGCAATGACGAGCGGTGATATTAAAGCCAATGTGAAACTCTGCTGGTAGCTGTTGTTGATAACGAGAGAGTACGCTGGCGGATTGCTTGAATAACGCGCTGGTCATCGGAATGATCAGATCTGATTCTTCAGCTTGCGGTATAAACAGATCTGGACGGATCAAGCCTTGTTGCGGATGCTTCCAGCGCATGAGGACTTCAATACCGATCACTTGCCGAGTTTTGGCATCAATGATGGTTTGTGCATATGGAATAAATTCGTTATTCAGCAGGGCTCGTTTTAGCTCGGTTGAAAAAGGGTAAGGCTTATTCAACAAATAACCAATGCCGGTGCTGAAGGCACAAAGAAGGAGGAATAATCCCCAGATATAGGGTTGGTTATTGTGCCAAAAGGCTTGCCAGAATGAGGAATAGTTGAGTGAGGTTTCGATGGCAAACGGGAAGGCAGAAGATAGGTATGTGCGGTGATTGATCCCATGCGCGAATGGGTTTTGAGTACTGAACTTCCCGTCTTTCGATAGCCAATGATCATCAATGCGAAGCGCTATCAATAGCTCAGTACTTTCCTGCTGTTGCAGGATACTCTGAAAATAGATGCTACCGATACTGCTCAGGACGGCGATATTTCCTTTCGTGTTACGCACAACGATCAGAGGATAGTTTGATTTGACCAAGGTGCCAGGAAGTAGCAGCAGTTTACCATTATGGTAGCGCGTATATTCATCTTGAACGTGTACCGTGCCATATAGCGATGAGCAGTAAATTGCACCGTGTTGCGCTAGATTGACTGAGCGCACATAGGGAACAGTGGCAACTTGTTTGCGTAACGCTAGCACAATGTTATCGCATTGGGACAAATCATGCGGCTTGGCCAAAATGGTCTGATTAGCTTGTTCAGCATAGCTTAATAGACCATTGACGGCCTCGGTAGTTTTTTGGGCGGTGTACTCAGCATCGTGGTTGATTTGTCGGATGTAGTCGCTGTACATCAGCCATAGCAGTAAGGAAAATGGGATGAGGATAATCGCAATACACAGCGTGAGTTTATGGCTCAGGCGATTGAGCATGTAACGGCTCCTTAGCCATACAGATGGTGCATTTAATCAAAAACAACGGTCCGTAAGAGATTTTTAGGCTACGCCTGTTTGCCTGATTTTGGTAAGTTTTCGCCGAAATATTGTGATCTTAATAAAGGAAGATAATCTTTAGGTGCGCGGCCTGTGCATTGCTCTGTGGCTGTTGGAGCACTAGAGAGGGCTGGATATTGGTGTTCAGCAGGGGAATAGATGCAAAAAGGGCGATAACTCAATGAGTTATCGCCCTTCCAATCGATTGGTGGAGCTGGCGGGAGTTGAACCCGCGTCCGAAATTACTACGCCGTCGGTACTACATGCTTAGTCTAGTCTTTACATTCGCCGACCAGCTGCGGACAGACACGCCACTGATAGACTATCCCGATTAGATTTAACGCTTCCGCCCCGGGCAAGGCTTCCACGCGATCTCGTTTTGGTTTGACCTCTCTTGATCCCCGTCCTACGAGCGGAGGCTAGGGAGAGAGGGCTCTATGCAGGTTATTAAGCTGCTAGTGCGTAGTTTTCGTCGTTTGCGACTATTTTTTGCGGTTTGTTAACGAGGCCTACCGCACCTCGGCATGCACCTTGGGTTTCGCCAATCCCGTCGAATCCAAAATCAGCCCCAAGTTGTGATTTTGAGTATACCAGAATCTTTTAGTGATGCGTCAACTTATCGCATTAAATAATGCTAAAAAGGTGCTGGATTAGCGCCCTGCGTGCTTCATGATCCGCTCTTTGGCCACTTGCCATTCGCGATCTTTGATATCCGCACGTTTATCATGCAGCTTTTTACCTTTGGCCAGACCGATTTTGACTTTCACCCATGGCCCTTTCCAGTACAGACTCAGTGGCATCAAGGTATAACCATCGCGGTTGACGCTGCCATACAGAACATCCAGCTCGCGCTGCTTGAGCAGTAATTTGCGGGTGCGGGTTGGATCGCACACGACATGGCTGGACGCGACAGACAGCGGGTTGATGGTTGAGCCAAATAAAAAGGCTTCCCCGTCTTTTAGCAATACGTAGCTTTCACTGATGTTGGCTTTGCCCGCACGCAGTGATTTGACTTCCCAGCCTTGCAGTGACAGGCCGGCTTCCATGTCATTTTCGATAAAATATTCGTGGCGGGCTCGTTTGTTTAACGCAATGGTCGACGACCCCGCTTTTTTATTGGCATTTTTCTTTGTCATAAGACCACCTTAACTCAGGCCGAGCCTGATGCTTTGAATATGGTTGCTATTCTACCGTCTTTTACCGGTGATGAACCATCTCTGACTTTGGGAGTGTGAAATTGAATGCTATGATCGGGGCGTTTTTTGTGTTGTGAGGTATTGCTATGCCCCAGATCAGTCGTTCGGCGCTGGTTCCGTTCAGTGCTGAACAGATGTATACACTGGTCAATGATGTGAGTGCGTATCCAGCGTTTTTGCCCGGGTGTGTTGGCAGCCGGATTTTGTCGCAGGCGTCAGATGAGATGACCGCGGCAGTGGATGTGTCGAAGGCCGGGATCAGCAAGACCTTTGTAACGAAAAATACGTTACAGCAAAATCAGAAAATTCAGATGAATCTGGTCGATGGTCCGTTTCGTAAGCTCAGCGGTGGCTGGCATTTTACTGCGCTCAGTGAGGATGCATGTAAAGTTGAGCTGCATCTGGACTTCGAATTTACCAGTGTGCTGGTAGAAGCGGCATTTGGCCGGATCTTTAAAGAGCTGGCTGGTAATATGGTTAATGCATTTACCTCGCGCGCTAAGGAGGTGTACGGTGGCTGAGATTCATGTGGAAGTCGCGTATGCCTTGCCAAATGTACAACGCGTATTAAGTTTGTCGGTGCCGGATACGGCCACGGTGGAAGAGATTATTCTGCGCTCGGGGATATTACAGATGTGCCCGGATATCGATTTGCGGGTCAATCGTGTTGGTGTGTACAGCCGGATGGTTAAGCTTTCCGATCGTGTACATGACGGTGACCGAATCGAGATTTATCGTCCTTTACTGGCCGATCCGAAAGAGATGCGTCGTCTGCGTGCCGAGCAGGCGAAGAAAAACGCCTAGTTTGTTGTCCCATCGTGATGCGCTGCATGGCTGTCGATAAACACGTGGCTGTTGGTAAACAATAGTCGACAAACAATAAAAGCCAGATAAAAGACAAAGAAAAACCGGTCTTAGTAAGTCAGCAATGACTCGGACCGGTTTTTTTCTATTTTCTTTTCTGACGTGGTTTTTCTCGCCAGCGTGGTAATCAAGAGTTCGTTGCTGCTAATTAGCTATTGTGCTCGAGGTTAGCGGGCAATTGGTCTTGATTTTTAATCTGACTCAGCAGACCTTGGCTGTCGAAGCTCAAAACCAGTGTTTGCTGGGTTGGTGCATCGTGGCCTTTTTGCTGGCGGAACACGTAGTACCACGTATCGCTGCCAAATGGATCATTGAGCAGTGGCGTACCGAGCAGATACAGCACCTGATCTTTGTTCATTCCCTGTCGCAGTTGCGCGACATCCTTTTGCTCCAGGTAGTTACCCTGGTCCACATCAATGCGGTACACCACTTTTTCGACCGTGGAGCAACCTGCGGTGAGCATGGTCAGCAGACATGCAGTAATCAGTGTTTTACAGCGCATAGCGAGTCAGTATTCCTGTAAACGAGTTACCCGTGATAATAATCAACCCGGACGCTAAAGTAAAAACAGATATGTGATCTGTGCGACCGGATCACGCTGCCAGCAGCTCACGCGCATTGGCGAGGGTATTCTCTGTGATTTGGCTGCCGCCGAGCAAGCGGGCTAGTTCATTCAAGCGCGCTTCGTTACTAAGTAAAGTCATCCGCGTTTCAGTCATCTGGCCATCGGTGAACTTGCTGACAAAATAGTGATTATGGCCACAACCGGCGACCTGCGGCAGGTGGGTGACACACAACACTTGGGTGGACTCACCGAGCTGACGCAGCAGCTTGCCGACAATCGCGGCGGTTGGGCCGCTGATCCCCACATCCACCTCATCGAAAATCAGGCTAGGAGTATCGACTTTACGTGCGGTGATCACCTGAATTGCCAATGAAATCCGTGACAGTTCGCCCCCCGAGGCCACTTTGCCCAGTGCTTGTGCTGGTTGGCCGGGGTTGGTGGTGACGGTAAATTCAATGTGATCAAAGCCAAGCGGCGTCAGGCGCTGCTCGCTGGCGTTGAGTTCAATAAAGAAATTGCCGTTTTCCATCGACAGTTCGCGCATGCTACGGGTGATGAGGCTCGCTAGCTCACCGGCATAGCGTTGGCGGCTCTGGCTGAGTTTCTCGGCGCTGTGCAGCATCGCTTCGCGGCAGGCTTGTTCACGCAGCTCGAGCTGCTCGCTATCGAGATCTTGTTCGCGCAAAGTATCGAGCTCATCGCGGATGCTTTGATGCAGCTCCGGCAGCTCATCGGGTTGGATATGATGCTTACGTGCCAGCTGCACCGCTTTGGCTAAGCGCTGCTCCAGATATTGCAGACGCTGCGGGTCTAGATCGAGGCGATCTAAATAGTGGCGCAGTTCATCGCTGACTTCTTGCAGTTGGATGGTTGCTTCTTCCAGCATATGCACCAGCGGTTGCAGCTGCGGAACGTATAGGAAGAATAAACGCCCTTTTCACCCAAGTCCAACAGCTTTGGACCGCAGTTGACTCTTTCGACACCCCTGCGATGCAACCCAATCCGGCTGACGGGGAGCCAGCAACGCTGAAAATTTACCCTCCTCTTTCCCACTAGCGGCTCCTTTTCCGACAACCAGCACGGCGGATCCCTGCCGCGGCGCTGTGAACGCAGCATTTTGATTGGTATCGTTGGCCTTCAGGCTCGTCAGTCAAACAGACCCAGGAGCAGCTCAGCCGGTGGCGCCCGGCTTTCGGGTAACGCCCTGGTCCCGCTGGTTTCGGCTTTGTGCTTCAGGTGATCAAGGATCTGCTTGATCACTATAGGGTCTTCAATGCAGGCGATGACTTTCATGGCGCCGCCGCAGCCGCTGCAGGTCTCGATGTCGATATTGAAAACACGCTTGAGCCGTTGCGCCCATGTCATCGACGCTCGCCGTTGTGCTGGTGTTGCCGGTTCATCAGCCACCCTGACCTTGTTGCCCCTGCCCCGTTTTGCCGGCGTGACCAACGCCCGGTGCCGACTGTTGGGTGCGAACACCCCGTGGAAGCGGGTTAGGTTGACTCTGGGCTTCGGTACCAGGGCGGCCAGCCTTGCAATGAAATCCAATGGTTCGAAAATGACGTGCGTGGTGCCGTCCCGGTACGGCGTCTTGAGCTGGTAGCGCACGTTGCCGCCTCGTGTTAACGACAGCCGCTTCTCGGATACCGCCGGGCGGCTGATGTACCGGCACAGCCGTTCGAGCTTCTTGCGTTCATCGGCCCTGGCCGCCACGCCGGCGTGCAGGCTGAACCCGGCTACCTTGCCAATCCCGTCACCGAACGGATCACCACTGGTCGGCAGAGTTTGCAAAGTGAACACCTTTCGCCCCGCCTGTGAACCGACAGCGATACGGTAAGTGATCGAGTGCCCCAGCAGGGGTGTCATCGGGTCGTCATCCACCGCATCCGAGGCCAGATAGCTGTTTTCGACATCCCGTTCCAGCAGGCCTTGCCGTTCCAGATAGCGACCCACCCGGTGGGCGATGGTGTGCGTCAGCTGGGTGAGCTCTGGGCTGGTCGGCGCCTTGACCCAGCGGAAACGCGCTGAGCCGTGGGATTGCTCGACATACACACCGTCGAGAAACAGCATGTGGAAGTGAACATTCAGATTGAGCGCCGATCCAAAACGCTGGATCAGGGTGACCGCGCCCGTCTTGGCCACTTGGTGGGTATGGCCCGCTTTCTTGACCAGGTGCGTGGCAATGACGCGGTAAACGATGCCCAGCACCCACCCCATGATCTCGGGCCGGCTGGCAAACAGGAAACGCAGCTGAAACGGGAAGCTCAACACCCACTGACGCATGGGTTGTTCAGGCAGTACTTCATCAACCAGCAAGGCGGCACTTTCGGCCATCCGCCGCGCCCCACAGCTCGGGCAGAAACCGCGACGCTTACAGCTGAAAGCGACCAGGTGCTCGGCGTGGCAAGACTCGCAGCGAACCCGTAGAAAGCCATGCTCCAGCCGCCCGCATTGGAGAAATTCTTCAAATTCCCGTTGCACATAGCCCGGCAATTCCTTTCCCTGCTCTGCCATAAGCGCAGCGAATGCCGGGTAATACTCGTCAACGATCTGATAGAGAAGGGTTTGCTCGGGTCGGTGGCTCTGGTAACGACCAGTATCCCGATCCCGGCTGGCCGTCCTGGCCGCCACATGAGGCATGTTCCGCGTCCTTGCAATACTGTGTTTACATACAGTCTATCGCTTAGCGGAAAGTTCTTTTACCCTCAGCCGAAATGCCTGCCGTTGCTAGACATTGCCAGCCAGTGCCCGTCACTCCGCGGTCTTCACTGCGTGATCGAGTTGATCGACACCCGCCGTGACACGCTCCATGAAGTGCCTGCCTGCGTCTGTTAGCCGAACGCCCCGCGCATGGCGCTCAAATAGCAGGACACCAAGGTTATCCTCCAGCGCTTTCACACGCGCGCTGACGCTCGACTGGCTGATACCAAGTGCCTTGGCCGCATGCCGAAAATTCAGATGCTCGGCGACGGCGATGAACTGAACAAGGGAAATGAGCGGTATCCTGCCAGACAGGATACCGACATTCACGAGGTTTCGATGGTTAGTGCGCCGCATCGGAGCGGGCCTGCTACCAGTCGTCGGTTAGACGACTGGCGACTTCTCGGTGGCAGCCCCACGGAGCCGAAGGAGCACCAGCCCCAACGAAACCAGTACCGCCATCGCCGTGGCGTAACAGATCACGGGCCACGCTGTGTCACCGTTTAAAAGTGCCACCGCCAATGTCCCGACAATGCTGACTATCAGGCTTTGAACGCAGAAGTAGAACGCGACCGCTGATCCCGCGATGTCGTCGAACTCTGCCAAAGCGCCGTTCGCGGTAACGGACACCGTGAAGACAATACCGACCGCGACAACCCACATCGGTAGGATGAAGGTGAGGAATGACGGCGAGCCGTAAAGTTCGCCGATCCCCAACAGGACCGCTCCGCAAACAAGCAACGCCATCCCACGCGCCACGCATCCTGCGATGCCCCATCTGGCGATAAAGGACTTCGCGAAACGGGTTGTCACGATCATTACAAGCGCGACAGTGGCGAAGGCAAAGCTGAATCCGATCTCGGAATATTCCGCTTGGCCTATGAGCACACCGGGAGCCGTCGAGAAGAAGACGAAGTAGGTGCCCATACCGGCGCTAAAGCCGACAGTGTAAACCCAAAAAGCCGGACTCGCGAAGATCGGCAAGACAGATCGGCGCGTCTTGACTTGATCCAGAGGGCGGGTTTCGTGCCACCTGAAACCCGCATTTAGGAGTGCGAGCATCGCCAGTATAGCCAAAGTAATGAATATCGCCTGCCATCCCAAGAACTCGCCGATCAATGCTCCGGCGATAGGGCCGAGCGCAGGCACGAACGCCAGCATCGAACTGAAAAGGCCGTAGATGACGACACCCTCAGGACGGTTGGCATAAACGTCGCGAACCGTCGCGAACGTCGCCACCAGCATGGCCGACGCGCCCACTGCTTGAAGTAGACGGAAAGCGACAAAGGCCGGTGCAGTTGAAGACCAAGCTGCTCCCAGAGACGCAATGACGAAAGCCGTTGCGCCCGCAAGTAGAATTGGCCGTCGCCCGATTCTGTCTGAGAGCGGACCAAAAATCACCTGGCCCACGCCGAGCATCACCATATAGAGGCTCAACGTGAGTTGGATCATAGCGGGCGTCGTGTTCAGGATGCCGGGCATCGCTGGAACGACAGGGAGATAAATATCCATCGCCAGTGAAGCGAGGATGTCGAAAGGAGCCATCAGCAGCAGTGCTGCCGGCAGCGTATAGGCCCACGCGGGGCGTGTGGTGGTCATGACGAATCAACCCTCGATTAAGGAATACCGGGCGACGTCTGCTCGTCAGCAATCAGATGAGACTAGCCTTACAGAGCGCCGCAACAACAATACTGGTTGTTGCGGCTTACTTGTCTGCTGACTTGGAATTTCCCATCTGATTACTCCACGCTTACGAATATGAATTGCTACATTTTATCCGATTATCTTTTGCTTCGCAATGCGGCATGGGCGCACTCAGCGTTCCAGCCCCCTCTGCCGCCCTAACTGCCACGACACCGACCCGCCCTGCACGATGCCCATAACCTCGCGGCCGAGTTGGCGGTCGATGATCGGCCGCCACGGGACAAGGGTGAACTCATGGGATTTCTCGACCACGGCGAACTTGCCGCTCGATAGATGCACGGTTCCGGTAAACTTGCCGCTGACGCTCTCGCCGTCCGTGGCGGCGCGGAACGGCAGGCCCTTACTCAAAGCCATATCCGATCCGACGCCGGCTACCTCGCGCTCCCGCAGGATGGCGAGAAGGTTGCGCCGGTAGAAGACGCGGCTGTCCCGGCTGCGGGTGGCGTCGCCCTGTTCGATATGGTGCTCGCGGCGCTGGTCCATGGCTTCGCGGACTTGTTGCCCGAAGCCGGTTGGCGCAAGGTCGGCCGTCTCGCCGTGGATCAGCCGCCGGTCCAGCCAGGTCGCGCCGTCCGATCCGATCTGTTTGTTCAGATCGACCGGGGAAAGGACGCGAACGCTGGCCTGACTGTCTCGGCCGGCGTACGTATAGGAAGAATAAACGCCCTTTTCACCCAAGTCCAACAGCTTTGGACCGCAGTTGACTCTTTCGACACCCCTGCGATGCAACCCAATCCGGCTGACGGGGAGCCAGCAACGCTGAAAATTTACCCTCCTCTTTCCCACTAGCGGCTCCTTTTCCGACAACCAGCACGGCGGATCCCTGCCGCGGCGCTGTGAACGCAGCATTTTGATTGGTATCGTTGGCCTTCAGGCTCGTCAGTCAAACAGACCCAGGAGCAGCTCAGCCGGTGGCGCCCGGCTTTCGGGTAACGCCCTGGTCCCGCTGGTTTCGGCTTTGTGCTTCAGGTGATCAAGGATCTGCTTGATCACTATAGGGTCTTCAATGCAGGCGATGACTTTCATGGCGCCGCCGCAGCCGCTGCAGGTCTCGATGTCGATATTGAAAACACGCTTGAGCCGTTGCGCCCATGTCATCGACGCTCGCCGTTGTGCTGGTGTTGCCGGTTCATCAGCCACCCTGACCTTGTTGCCCCTGCCCCGTTTTGCCGGCGTGACCAACGCCCGGTGCCGACTGTTGGGTGCGAACACCCCGTGGAAGCGGGTTAGGTTGACTCTGGGCTTCGGTACCAGGGCGGCCAGCCTTGCAATGAAATCCAATGGTTCGAAAATGACGTGCGTGGTGCCGTCCCGGTACGGCGTCTTGAGCTGGTAGCGCACGTTGCCGCCTCGTGTTAACGACAGCCGCTTCTCGGATACCGCCGGGCGGCTGATGTACCGGCACAGCCGTTCGAGCTTCTTGCGTTCATCGGCCCTGGCCGCCACGCCGGCGTGCAGGCTGAACCCGGCTACCTTGCCAATCCCGTCACCGAACGGATCACCACTGGTCGGCAGAGTTTGCAAAGTGAACACCTTTCGCCCCGCCTGTGAACCGACAGCGATACGGTAAGTGATCGAGTGCCCCAGCAGGGGTGTCATCGGGTCGTCATCCACCGCATCCGAGGCCAGATAGCTGTTTTCGACATCCCGTTCCAGCAGGCCTTGCCGTTCCAGATAGCGACCCACCCGGTGGGCGATGGTGTGCGTCAGCTGGGTGAGCTCTGGGCTGGTCGGCGCCTTGACCCAGCGGAAACGCGCTGAGCCGTGGGATTGCTCGACATACACACCGTCGAGAAACAGCATGTGGAAGTGAACATTCAGATTGAGCGCCGATCCAAAACGCTGGATCAGGGTGACCGCGCCCGTCTTGGCCACTTGGTGGGTATGGCCCGCTTTCTTGACCAGGTGCGTGGCAATGACGCGGTAAACGATGCCCAGCACCCACCCCATGATCTCGGGCCGGCTGGCAAACAGGAAACGCAGCTGAAACGGGAAGCTCAACACCCACTGACGCATGGGTTGTTCAGGCAGTACTTCATCAACCAGCAAGGCGGCACTTTCGGCCATCCGCCGCGCCCCACAGCTCGGGCAGAAACCGCGACGCTTACAGCTGAAAGCGACCAGGTGCTCGGCGTGGCAAGACTCGCAGCGAACCCGTAGAAAGCCATGCTCCAGCCGCCCGCATTGGAGAAATTCTTCAAATTCCCGTTGCACATAGCCCGGCAATTCCTTTCCCTGCTCTGCCATAAGCGCAGCGAATGCCGGGTAATACTCGTCAACGATCTGATAGAGAAGGGTTTGCTCGGGTCGGTGGCTCTGGTAACGACCAGTATCCCGATCCCGGCTGGCCGTCCTGGCCGCCACATGAGGCATGTTCCGCGTCCTTGCAATACTGTGTTTACATACAGTCTATCGCTTAGCGGAAAGTTCTTTTACCCTCAGCCGAAATGCCTGCCGTTGCTAGACATTGCCAGCCAGTGCCCGTCACTCCCACTCGATTGTAAACAAGCACACAAAACCCTTTAGTGACAACAATTTGCAAGAACTATCAGGCTCAGTGCCATGAAAAATACCATGACCAGATCATGAGGTTGAACACGGCTTGCGCCGGCAGCGTTCACGCTCCTGGTCGGCGATCTCGCCCGGCTGCAATGCTAGCTCAGCATCGGTCATGCGCTCCAGCACGTCGCGTAGGCGGATGGTGCAAGGAATGGGCGGCAGCTCGAACTCATAGCCGCCGGCGATCATTTCGGCCGCAATCTCCTCGGTGATGAAAAACGGCTCGTCGTCTTGGTTCGGCTTCTTCATGCCCTTTCCTCCTGGCGCTCATCCTGGCCGACAGCGGCCAGGGCATCGGCTTCCGTCAATGCGTCCTCCACGAACGCGCCGTGCTGCTTCGCTTCGGCCTGGCTGACCTCGGCCCATATCCGTTTCACCTGGGCCGCACTGTACCCGGCCAGCTCGGCGGTCTTGTTGATGCTGTAGCCGGACTTGCGCAGCGCGACAACTTGGGCGCGGCGCTTCGGATCAGCACGGCGGCCCTTGTACCGCCCGGCCTGGCGGGCCAACTCAATGCCTTGGCGCTGGCGTTCGCGCCTGTCCTCGTAGTCGTCGCGGGCCATCTGCAAGGCCAGGCGAAAAAGCATGATCTGCACGGCTTCCAGCACGATCTTGGCGACGCCCTGGGCCTCGGCCGCCAGGTCGGATAGATCGACCACGCCAGGGACGGCCAGGCGTGCGCCTTTGGCCTGTATCGAGGCCACCAGGCGCTCGGCCTCGGGCAAAGGTAGGCGGCTGATGCGGTCGATCTTCTCGGCAATGACCACCTCGCCGGGCTGTAGGTCGCCGATCATGCGCAGCAGCTCAGGCCGGTCGGCGCGTGCGCCGGATGCCTTCTCACGGTAGATGCCGGCGACGTAGTAGCCGGCGGCCTTGATCGCCTCTTGGCGTTCCAAGTCCTGCGCGTCGGTGCTGACGCGCAGATAGACCCGCGCCACCATCGGCGCGGCTACTGGCTTCGTCCTGCGCATACTTGCGGGCTCCTTTGGGCATACGCAAAGTGTCCGGTCATGCTACCCCCGGCCAAAAAGGCCGTCATGCGATTTATCTTGGCCGGGTCGTTATTGGCGGGTCTAAATGGCCGCTCCGTGGATCTCATCGCCAGAAATGGCGATGCGAGATCCAGGGCAGGGCGGCCGCCATCGTCAGACCTGGCGATGGTCGACGCCGGCGCGCATCGTCGGATGTGGCGATGCGAGCTCGAGGTCGGTGGCCACCGCCGGCGACCTGGTGCCATCGTCGGCAATGGCGATGCTGCAGCTCGACGTGCGCGGCCTGGTCGTCTCGGCATCGTCGGATGCGGCGATGCTCGAGCGAGGCGAAAAAAAACCGCCTCGGGGTGTCCGAGGCGGCAAGTCTGCATGCGGTTCAGGGAGGAAGAAACCGCGCCGGCGATCAGGGAGGAAAACCGCGCGGCCTGATGTGCAGCTCGGCCACTTTAGCCGGATTTTTCGACTTATCCGATGCGAGCGGCCCGCCGTGGGCGCTGCTCGATCTGCTGTTGCTTTTTCTCGACGTGCTTCTGCTCCTGGTGCTGCTGCTCGTCGCGCGGCACTGTTGCAAAGTTAGCGATGAGGCAGCCTTTTGTCTTATTCAAAGGCCTTACATTTCAAAAACTCTGCTTACCAGGCGCATTTCGCCCAGGGGATCACCATAATAAAATGCTGAGGCCTGGCCTTTGCGTAGTGCACGCATCACCTCAATACCTTTGATGGTGGCGTAAGCCGTCTTCATGGATTTAAATCCCAGCGTGGCGCCGATTATCCGTTTCAGTTTGCCATGATCGCATTCAATCACGTTGTTCCGGTACTTAATCTGTCGGTGTTCAACGTCAGACGGGCACCGGCCTTCGCGTTTGAGCAGAGCAAGCGCGCGACCATAGGCGGGCGCTTTATCCGTGTTGATGAATCGCGGGATCTGCCACTTCTTCACGTTGTTGAGGATTTTACCCAGAAACCGGTATGCAGCTTTGCTGTTACGACGGGAGGAGAGATAAAAATCGACAGTGCGGCCCCGGCTGTCGACGGCCCGGTACAGATACGCCCAGCGGCCATTGACCTTCACGTAGGTTTCATCCATGTGCCACGGGCAAAGATCGGAAGGGTTACGCCAGTACCAGCGCAGCCGTTTTTCCATTTCAGGCGCATAACGCTGAACCCAGCGGTAAATCGTGGAGTGATCGACATTCACTCCGCGTTCAGCCAGCATCTCCTGCAGCTCACGGTAACTGATGCCGTATTTGCAGTACCAGCGTACGGCCCACAGAATGATGTCACGCTGAAAATGCCGGCCTTTGAATGGGTTCATGTGCAGCTCCATCAGCAAAAGGGGATGATAAGTTTATCACCACCGACTATTTGCAACAGTGCCCGACTATGCTCAATACTCGTGTGCACCAAAGCGAGGTGAGCATGGCGACGGAGGCTCTGTTGCAAAGATTGGCGGCA
>NZ_JAPDCN010000032.1:0-17656 GCF_027706185.1 Aeromonas sp. Y318-3 | reverse complement strand
GATGATTCATGCTGAACCTTATCCCTGATGCCAAGTGGGGCTCATGATCTCACATCAGGGACTTGTTCGCACCTTCCTTAGTTCATGTTGATTACAGGATGGATAGAGTGAACTCAGAAAGGAAGCGAAATTCAAAAGTAATTCTATTTTTGTGTAATGGGGTTGAAGAGTATGAGGCCTCAGTATTTACAGATGCCTTTGGTTGGACGACAACTTATGGCCTTGAGCCCATACAGTTAACTACAGTTGGTTTTCACCAACGAGTTAAATGTGCATGGAATTTTACGATCGAACCGGAATGTCTGTTTGATGAAATAGATATCGAAGAGTTTGATGCCCTAGTAATACCGGGTGGTATGAGCGGTGCAGGCTTTTATGATGATGCATATGACCCAAGGCTATTGGCATGGATTAAAGATTTTGATGCCAAGGGAAAAGTTGTTGCTTCGGTGTGCGTGGGGGCATTGCCTATTGCCAAAAGTGGTGTGCTAAGTGGTCGCAATGGTACGACTTATCATCTGAGTCAGAAACGGCAACAACAGATGCAAGAGTATGGTGTACAGGTACTGAATCAACCTATCGTTATCGATGGGAATATTATCACTTCACGTAGCCCGTCCACTGCAATAAACGTTGCGTTTCTTGTCGTGGATATGCTTACCTCAAAAGCCAATCTAGAAAAAATTAAAGAGGGGATGGGGTTTCTCGACGGTGGCATCTGCTAAATGTACGAGTTCTTGTTGAAGTAAAAATAGCTTGGTGCTTTATATTGAGTGCTCAGGGTAGATCTTTTTGGCTATCAGTATGTCTTAATAATTTATCAGTTTGTTTATTTTTTTCAATATGGCTTGAGCAGGGAATGAGATGGATATTGAGCTGATTGATGTGTCGCAAAATGAATTTGATCAGGTCTTTACTGCCGTGAAACAGGGGATTTTTCCCTATGTTGAGGCGCTCTTTGGCTGGGATGACCAATTTCAACGTGAACGGATAACCAGCTCCTATCTGCCGCAATGGTTTTCGTGGATCTTGCATGGGGGAGAACGCATTGGTTTGTTATGTAGCAAGCCATATGAGGATGCCCAGCATGTCCATCTGCTGATCATTTTCCCTCAGTATCAGGGGCGGCAGCTTGGCGCTGCCGTGATGGAACGGCTTCATCAGGAGGCTGAGCGTGAGGGGAAATGCCGGGTCACCTTGTCCAGCTTCACAGAGAACCATGGGGCGATACGGTTTTATGAGCGCCTTGGTTACAACGTGGTTGAAGAGGATCAGGCGTTTGTCTCCATGTCCCGGCCGTTGGGCTGTGACCTCGGATTGAAAAAAGTGGTTAATGGAGAGTTGTGATGGCAATTTTGAATATTTTGACGGCTCCCGACCCCAAATTGAGGCTCAAGGCCGAGCGGGTTGAGGATATCGCTGCCGTACAGGGGCTGATCGATGACATGCTGGAGACCCTGTATGCGACGGAAAACGGGATTGGCTTGGCCGCGACTCAAGTCGGGCGTAAAGAGGCCGTCGTTATTATCGACTTGTCCGAGAGCAGGGATCAGCCGCTGGTTTTGATTAATCCACAAGTGATAAGCGGTACTGACAAGGTGCTTGGACAAGAGGGTTGTCTCTCCGTGCCGGATTATTATGCGGATGTCGAGCGTTACAGCTCGGTGGTGGTATCTGCACTGGATCGAAAAGGCAATCCGATTACGATTGAAAGCAGCGATTTTTTGGCCATTGTCATGCAGCATGAAATTGATCATCTGGATGGCAACTTGTTCATTGATTACCTGTCACCGCTCAAGCGGCAGATGGCACTCAAACGAGTTAAAAAATCTCTCAAGTCCGCCAGCTAATGTTTGCGGATAGTGGCTGGCCGTTTTAGTAATGTGGAGTGCAGGCAGAATGAAAGTGGCAAGATGGAATGTCAGGGCACTGTTTGGCTGCAATAGCAATGAGGTGCGGAGACGTTATGGGCTGAAGGCTCTGCTGTTGCTGGGAACATTGTGGGTAGCTCTCACTGTATCAGCCGATGAAGAGCAACTGCCGGCCGAATATCGCCCCTTTGTGCAGCAGTTGGTCGATGCGGCAGAAGCCCGGGATCATCAGGCCCTTGCCAACCAGATGAAGTACCCCTTCAAGCAGGAGCATCCCATTCCCGCCATCAAAACCCCGGCGGAGATGCTGACCCGTTTTGATGAGGTATTTGATGACGCCATATTAAAAAGCATCGCTACATCACGGGTCGGGCAGGATTGGCAGACCATGGGGTGGCGCGGCATTATGCTCGGCAGTGGCGAGGTCTGGATGGATTTTGATGGCAAGGTGATCGGTATCAATCATCAGACGGCGCAGGCCGCCAAATTGAAAGCCGAGCTTATCGCCAGGCAGAAGAGTGGTCTGCATCCCAGTGTGCGGGAGTACAAGAGCCCCGAGCTGATGTGGCAGACCGAGAAATTTACCATCCGCATCGACGAGCTGGACGATGGCCACTATCGCTACGCCTCCTGGGCCAAGGGCAAGACGCTCGCCGACAAGCCGGATCTGGTGTTGAAAAATGGCACCGTCAGGGTGGAGGGGACGGGGGGCAATCATACCTATCTCTTCACGAGCGGCCCCTATCGCTACGAGTGCGTTGTCACCGTATTGGGTGAGCGAGGCGTGCCACCGGGTGAGTTGGTGGTCTATAAAGATGACGTCGAGATAGTGCACCAACCGGTGATCAAGGTGCTGTGACGCCAACGCCATATCACGACTTATCAAAGAGCGGCCAGGTGCCGCTCTTTTGCTTTCGCAAACTGAAGAATGAGCTTCGCTAGCTTTGCGGCACCCTGACCCCTTTATCGAGATAGAGGCTGCTGTAGTGGGCGCGGTGGGTGACAAACATCACCTGATGGCGGCTGCCGTCGGAGAGGATAATAAAATCCCCCGCCTGAGCGGGGCTCTGCAAGGTGATCTCCTGCTCGGGGGCGGTCAGGCGATCGACATCTTCCTTGAAGGTGAGGGTGTAAGAGTACATATGGCGCTCCACTGCTGGCTCATATCAAACACTCCGTTGAAGGTAGTTGCTGGCATGGGCACGCGCGGCGCCCGATTGGCGCTGTTAGACCAAATATCAGCGGTGAGAACGTGCGTGACTTCAGTCGGGTTGTTCTGCTGAGGTGCGCTTGAGGCGTTTACATCAAGGCCATTGGTATCAAAACGATGGTAAAGGGGCGAAAGGGGGATGAAAAAACCGCCTTTTGGCGGTTTCTCTTATGCGATGGGCCCTACTTCAGGGCCTTCTTTAGCTTCTTGATCTTGCCTTCATGCTTGGCAATTTTCTCAAGACGAGCGGCGATCTTCTTCTTGATCTCTTTCTTGCTTGCTTTGGCCATCGGTGGCGCTCCTTTGCAGTGAGGACACATGAGGTGTCAGTGTGGGTCTTCCCTTTGACGTCCCAGAGTGCCACAGGGCTCCTTTGTGAACCAGCACTCTGTTGCTTTAATAGCCAGCTCGCTATAACTGCAAGGGGCTGAGCCAGCGCAGCAGTTGCTGGCCAACCTGCGGGCTGGAGAGCAGGGCCATATGGCTGGTGCGATAGACAATCAGGGTATGGGCAGGAAGAAAAGCCAGCTGATGGCGCGCTTCATTGTGCTGACCGAGGGCGCTGCGTAGCGGCACCAGTCCATCGCCAATCAGCCGGTCGGCCAGCAGGCTGCGCTTGGTGGCAGTGGTCGCGGCAATGGCATAGCAGTTGACGCTGCAGGGCAAGGGGAGTGGGACGCGGGGATCGCGCAAGGGCGCGGCAAGGTCGGGTTGGGCGAGCGTCTCGGTCACCTTGCCGTGGCGCAGATCCTTGATGCCAGCACTGCGCAGCCGCGCCAGTCTGACGAAGGGTTCGCTGTAGGCGGTAGCGGGCAGTAACTGCTCCAGCCAGTGACCTGCATGTTCGAGCGGTGCGCCGTGGTGTGGTGTGCCGAGAAAGATCAGGTTGGCAAGGTGCGCAAGCCAGGTAAGCCCGGCCTGGTTGGCATGGTGGCAGGCGCTGCGTGCAACCAGTCCCCCCATGCTGTAGCCCATTATCGTTATCTCTTTGAGCTCTCCCGGCCAGTGGGCGAGCAACTGCTCCAGCAACAGGGCAAGTTGCTGCCCGTTTTGTGTAATGGGCAGGCCCGAGTTGTAGCGCAGGTAAAGAGGCTGATAGCCAAGCGCGGCGGCAAGTTGCTCTCCGTGATTGACCGGTTTGCCTTGATGTTCGGTCTGCCACTGCAGATCGTTCATGCAGAGGCCATGGATCATCAGCAGCACCCGTCCCTCGCGGGGTAGATCCTCCGGCATCGCCTGCCAATCGAGGGGCTTGCCCTGATAGCGCAGGGTCATGGGGGTGGCGAGGGCATTGTGGTGTTCGACCAGCTTGTCCCCCAACACGCCGTTGAGCGTGGCGATCAGGGCCGCGCGTTTCGGGGTTTCGGGGATCTTGTGGGGCGGCGGTGTGGCTGGCAGGCGGCTGAGCAGATGGTTGATGCCGCTGCTTAGGTTGTTGGCGGTGCCATGTACCCCCTTGTAGACCAGCCCGGTGATCCCGGCTGTTTTTCCCTCATCCCGTCCCTTGAGCCCCATACCGCTCAGTACCGCCTGATGCACTGCTTCGGTGATCTCTACCGCGGCGGGCAGCGCCAGAGTCAGCAGGTGCGCCAGTTCGCGGATATCCGAAAGATGCCAGGAAGAGGATGGCGATGGGTCTGTGGCGTCGGTCATGGCAAGCCCTTGTGGAAGCGGGTATCGCGTTGTCGTGCCGCGAAGAGCGCAGCGTATCTCTATATCAAACCAGCTTGCGCCCTTTGTGGCGGGTTTACCAGTAACGGGCCATGCATGGCGGGGCTGATAAGAACCGCTTGCGAAGCCGGTCACGGTAATGACAGGGAAAATCACCTCTACTTCGTCATATGAAGCCACATGGAGAGGTGATGATGTCGCTGTTTAATGAGGTGCGGGTACAGGATTTGTGTGCACGGTTGCTCGATAGCCAGAACGAGAAGGGCTGCTCCCTTGAGAGTCGGCATGGCCGCGAGTTGAAGGAGTTGCTGCAGGCTTTGGGTGGAGTCGAGTCAGTTGGGCGCAGTTCCCGTCATATATTGACCGACGCGGGGCGGACTTTTCTGACCGGACAACTGGCACGGGCTGCGCCCCCCGAACCGGACAAGGGGGAGCATCTGCAACGTCTGGGAGTGAGTTTGCCTGCACGGCTCAATCAGGCCTGCTTTTATGCCCTCTGGCATGGGGACAGCAAGCATCCGCGATCAGCATCCCTTGCCGCGCCACAGCTTGCGGACTTGTCGCTCACGCAAGATGAGGTGATCCGCATCCGTACCCTCGAACCGCTCTCACTGGTCGATCGGCAGGGTCAGCTGCACGATATGACGGCAATGATGGCACTGCTGGAGGAATTGGCGTTGCCGGAGCGGACTCTGGGCACGCTGGCGGCCATCGGCTGGCAAGGGGAGCGGGTTATTACGGTGGAGAATAAGGGGGCCTTCGTCGACTACCCGCTGCAACCCGGGCAACTGCTGCTCTTTGCCCCCGGTCGCAATACCACCCTGGCCAAACAGCTGATCCCGCTGCTGCCTGCGGGCGTGCAGTGGGCCCATTTCGGTGATCTCGATCAACGGGGTATCGATATTGCCATCGAGCTGGCGCGCGAGCTAAATCGTCCTGCCATGCTCTGGCTTCCCTGTGAGCTGCAGCCTTATCTGGAGCACTATGCCCGTCCGGTACGCACCTTTGCGGCGGGCAGTGGCAAGGTGCCCTGGCGTGTGACGACGCAGGCCGATCAGGTCGATGATCATGGCTCGCCGGCAGACGTCCCCTGGCTCGATAAACTGTTCACAGACGGGACTTGGCTGGAGCAGGAGGTATTGATTCTGGCCCCTCACTGGCGGAGCTGGTCATTGGAAGAGATGGGCAATCAGGGGTGAAACGGGGAGTCCGCGCTCCCCGTCATTTCGTGGTCAGCTGTTTACTTGGCGTTGATGGGCCCCTTGGTTCCGGCATCATTATCGACCCAGCCATCTTCACCCTTGATGCGGCGATCCCCCTGAATGGTGTAGATGACCATGCCATCCTTGAACACCAGCGCGCCATCGGATTTCTTGGCATTGACCTTCTTGTCGTTGACCCACACCTGATCCTTGCCATCGATGCGGATATTGGCCACGGTGGCGCCGGTTTGGGGGAAGGTGGCGATCCAGTTGCCCGCATAGGGGCTGGCGCTGGTTGCCGCGGCCGGAGCATTGCCAACACCGGCAGCCGCGTTCTCAGCCTTGGTTTTGTTGATATCGCAGCCATTAAGCTCGCTCACCTGAGTGCAGCCCGAGCGCTCGAGCTTCTGCTCATAGCTCAGATTCAGACCGCCCTCCGCGGCTGGGGCGGCCGCGCCAAATCCCGCCTTGGCATTTTCCGCTTTGGTTTTGCGAATGTCACAGCCCTGCGCCTCGGTAACCTGGGTGCAGCCGGAACGCTCCAGTTGCTCGGCATATTTGGCGCTGATGGCGTGGGCAGGGGCGATCCCGAGCAGGGTCAGGGTGATGAGCAGAGCAGCATTCCTGGACATAGATAATCCCTCAAAGATGTAAGTCATGCAGGTTCATCCGCGCAGTTGCGGCAGTGAACGTCGGCCTCTTCTGAGCATCCGAGACAGATGCGCAGCTGGCGTATTCACGTTAGCACCTTGGGCCAACCGCGCCCAGCAATGTGATCGGAAGATAAGGCGAGAGGCGATACGGGCGGGGAGTGCAAGGGAGGTTAAATGGCCGTGACATTTCTGCAGAAGAGGTGGTAACAAAAGAGCAAGTCACTGCACGGCATTATCATAATGATAACGGCAACCCCGCTGATATCATTTCAGCCCCTGAAACTGACCTTTGATGATAATTCTCACCGATGCCGAGATATCGCCTCTGATTATTATCACCCGGCTATTTTATCGCTTGGCCACCCTATCCATCCTTTTATGGAATAAACCGCTGAAATAGCCACTGATTTTGTGGGTGGCATCACACACTTTCGTCATTTATTAATATCTGCCTGCATTTTATTGGTTTGGCACGGTTATTGATTGCCTCATATCGACGCTAACCGACGCGCTCACCCACAACCGGGATGCTGGTGACATCGTGAGTGAAAGGGGAGCTATCCATATCTCATCCAATGATTGGGGCGAACGATGAAAGCAGTTAACGAATTAATCAAAGAGATCAGAGCACTCAAATCCAACTTGCATGAAAAAGATTTTCTGCTGACCTGGGAGCAAACCCCTCAGGAGCTGGAGCTGGTATTGAAACTGGCCGAATCACTCAAGACCCTGCGCGCCGAAAATATCTGCACCAAACTGTTTAATAGCGGGCTCGGTATCTCGGTTTTCCGCGATAACTCCACCCGAACCCGCTTCTCTTACGCCTCTGCGCTGAACCTGCTCGGTCTGGCCCAGCAGGATCTGGACGAGGGCAAATCCCAGATCGCCCACGGTGAGACCGTCCGTGAAACGGCCAACATGATCTCCTTCTGCGCCGATGCCATCGGCATTCGTGACGACATGTTCCTCGGTGCCGGCAACGCCTATATGCGCGAAGTGGGCGCCGCACTGGATGAAGGGTTCGAGAAGGGCGTACTGCCCCAGCGTCCGGCGCTGGTCAACCTGCAGTGCGACATTGATCACCCGACCCAGTCGATGGCTGATCTCGCCTGGTTGCAGGAGCACTTCGGCAGCCTGGATAGCCTCAAGGGCAAGAAAATTGCGATGACCTGGGCTTACTCCCCGAGCTACGGCAAGCCGCTCTCCGTGCCGCAGGGCATCATCGGCTTGATGACCCGTTTCGGTATGGACGTGACCCTGGCCCATCCGGAAGGGTATGACCTGATCCCGGACGTGATCGAAGTAGCCAAAGAGAATGCCAAGGCATCTGGCGGCAGCTTCCGTCAGGTCACCTCCATGGAAGAGGCGTTCAAGGATGCGGATATCGTCTATCCCAAGTCCTGGGCCCCCTACAAGGTGATGGAGCGGCGCACCGAGTTGCTGCGCGCCAATGACCACGCTGGCCTCAAAGAGCTGGAGAAACATTGCCTTGAGCAGAACGCCAAGCACAAGGATTGGCACTGCACCGAGGAGATGATGAAGCTCACCAAGGGTGGCGAAGCGCTCTATATGCACTGCCTGCCCGCCGATATTTCCGGTGTCTCCTGCAAGGAAGGGGAAGTAACCGAAGGGGTATTCGAGAAATACCGTATCGCCACTTACAAAGAGGCGAGCTGGAAGCCCTATATTATCGCCGCCATGATCATGGCCCGTAAATTCTCCGCCCCGGCAGAAACCCTGGAAAATCTGATTAAAGAGGCGCAAAAGCGGGTGAAATAAATAACGGCAGGGCAGGGTGAATATTCATCCTGCCCACGCTGTCGAATCCATTATTTCGAGTTTTCTCCCCGTGGCATCTGAATAACGGATCTCCCGGCGAGGCAGCTCTTTGTCAGGTAACGCCTAGTGAGGTAAGCATGTCCCAATTTTCTTTGAAGATGGATATTGCCGATAACCGCTTTTTTACCGCCGAGCCATCTCCGCTGTTTTCTCGCGCCGAAGCACAAAAGGCTCGCGCTTTTCATAAAAAACTGGCCGGTTATGAACCGACCCCATTGTGCGACCTGAAAGCTCTGGCCGCCTATATCGGGGTGAAAAATATATTGGTCAAGGACGAGTCAAAGCGCTTTGGCCTCAATGCCTTCAAGATGCTGGGTGGCGTTTATGCCATCGCCAACCTGCTCTGTGAAAAATATGGGGTGGCCATCGAGGATTTCTCCTTCGATCTCATCAAACGCACCATCAAGGAGCCGATGACATTCGCCACTACCACAGATGGCAACCACGGTCGCGGCGTTGCTTGGGCCGCCAAGCAGGTGGGTCAGCATGCGGTGGTCTACATGCCCAAGGGCTCGGCCCGGGAGCGGGTTGACCACATTCTCAATCTCGGTGCCGAGTGCATCGTCACCGACATGAACTACGACGACACCGTGCGCCTGACCATGAAGATGGCCGAAGAGCGCGGTTGGCACATAGTGCAGGACACCGCCTGGGAGGGCTACACCAAGATCCCGACCTGGATCATGCAGGGTTACTCCACTCTGGCCGACGAAGCGGTCGAGCAGATGCAGGCCATGGGCATCAAGCAGCCGACCCACGTGCTGCTGCAGGCCGGGGTCGGGGCGCTGGCGGGCGGTGTGCTCGGTTATCTGGTGGACTGCTTCGGGGCGAAAAACCTGCACAGTATCGTGGTCGAACCGGATCAGGCCGACTGCATCTACCGCTCCGGTGTGGCGGGGGAGATGGTCAACGTGGGGGGCGATATGCGCACCATCATGGCCGGTCTCGCCTGTGGCGAACCCAACCCCCTCGGCTGGCCGCTGCTCAGAAGCTGCACCACCCAGTTCATCTCCTGTCACGACAAGGTGTCGGCGCTGGGCATGCGGGTGCTGGGCAACCCCCTTGGCAATGACCCCCGCATCATCTCCGGTGAGTCCGGCTCGGTCGGCACCGGCGTGCTGGCTGCGGTGCGCCACCACCCGGATCGCGCGGCGCTGATGGAACGTCTGGGGCTAAGTCGCGACTCCGTAGTGCTGATCATCAACACCGAAGGGGACACCGATGTGACCCACTACCGGGAAGTGGTGTGGGAAGGCAAACACCCGGCCTGCGAGTAAGCAACCACAAATCAAAGAACTGATCGCGCCTCGCCAACGGGGCGCGGTAACGGGCACAGGGCGCTGCCGACGAACAGGCCGCGCACTCTCAGTTGTTATGGAGAATCACAATGAGCAAGCAAATTCCGTTTGAAATGGTGTTGGAGAAGGCCTACCAGTACAAGGCCGAGATGAGTCAGTTCCTGCGCGACATGATCGCCATCCCGAGCGAGAGCTGCAATGAAGAGCGCGTGGTGCTGCGCATCAAGCAGGAGATGGAGAAGGTTGGTTTTGACAAGGTTGAGATCGATCCCATGGGCAACGTGCTGGGCTATATCGGCCACGGCCCGCACCTGATCGCCATGGATGCCCACATCGATACCGTCGGTGTCGGCAACCGCGCCAACTGGACCTTCGACCCCTATGAGGGGATGGAAGATCACGAGATCATCGGTGGCCGCGGTGCATCTGACCAAGAAGGGGGTATGGCCTCCATGGTTTACGCGGGCAAGATCATCAAGGATCTGGGGCTGGAAGATCAGTACACCCTGCTGGTGACCGGCACCGTGCAGGAGGAGGATTGCGATGGCCTCTGCTGGCAGTACATCATCGAGCAGAGCAAGATCCGCCCCGAGTTTGTGGTCAGTACCGAGCCCACCGACTGCCAGATCTACCGTGGCCAGCGTGGCCGCATGGAGATCCGTGTGGAAGTGCAGGGGGTGAGCTGCCACGGCTCCGCGCCGGAGCGCGGTGACAACGCCATCTTCAAGATGGGCCCCATCCTTGGCGAGCTGCAGGAGCTGAGCCAAAACCTTGGCAACGATGACTTCCTCGGCAAGGGCACCCTGACCGTCTCCGAGATCTTCTTCACTTCGCCAAGCCGCTGCGCCGTGGCGGATAGCTGCGCCGTCTCCATCGACCGTCGTTTGACCTGGGGCGAGACCTGGCAAGGTGCGCTGGATGAGATCCGCGCCCTGCCAGCGGTACAAGCCGCCGGTGCCGAGGTCTCCATGTACCAGTACGACCGTCCGGCCTATACCGGTCTGGTCTATCCGACCGAGTGCTACTTCCCGACCTGGAAGGTGGAAGAGGATCACATCACCGTCAAAACCCTCTCCAAGGCTTATCGCGAGCTGTTCAACAAGGAGCCGGTGGTAGACAAGTGGACCTTCTCGACCAACGGGGTCTCCATCATGGGGCGCCACGGTATTCCGGTCATCGGTTTTGGCCCGGGTAAAGAGCCGGAAGCCCACGCGCCGAACGAGAAGACCTGGAAAGAGCATCTGGTCAAGTGCGCCGCCATGTACGCCGTGATCCCCATGCTCTATCTGGCCGAGCTGGACAAGTAAGGGGGCTGCCGGGTGGTGACTGCCATCGCCGCCCGGCTGTCGCAAGTGTGGCAAGTGCCCCGTCTGTGTTGAGGCGGGGTTTTGCTGTTTGAAGTGATGTTCGAGGTGGTGGGGATGAAACGGCTGATCAAAAACGGTGTGTTGGTCGATGCGCAGGGTGAATATCGTCAGGATCTGCTGATCGAAAACGGGGTGATCCGCGCCCGTGCCGCCGATATCCAGCCCGATGGCGAAACCGAGGTGATCGATGCCAGCGGCTGCTATGTGATGCCGGGTGGCATCGATGTCCACACCCACTTCAACATCGATGTGGGGATTGGCCGCAGTTGCGATGACTTTTTCAGCGGTACCCGTGCCGCCGCCTGTGGTGGCACCACCACCATCATCGACCACATGGGATTTGGCCCGGCGGGGTGCAATCTGCATCACCAGCTGGCCCGCTATCACGACTATGCCGCCGATCAGGCGGTTATCGATTACAGTTTTCACGGCGTTGTCCAGCATGTGGATGACGCCATCCTCCACGAGATGGCCGCCATGGTGCAGGAGGAGGGGATCAGCAGCTTCAAGCTCTATCTCACCTACCAGTACAAGCTGGGTGATCACGACGTGCTGCGCGCCCTGGCCCGCCTCAAGGAGGTGGGGGCGCTCGCCACCGTCCATCCCGAGAACGATGCCGCCATCGCGGCGCGCCGGGCTGCCCTATTGGCCGCTGGCCATCATGAGCCCTGGTATCACCCGCAAAGCCGCCCGCTGGAGTGCGAAGCCGAGGCGGTGGCCCGGATGATCAATCTGGCGGGGCTCGCTGGCAATGCGCCGCTCTATATCGTCCACCTTTCAAACGGACTGGGGCTGGAGTATCTGAAACTGGCGCGCCGTCAGGGCCAACCGGTCTGGGTGGAGACCTGCCCGCAATATCTGCTTTTGGATGATTCCTGCTACTACCGGGAGAACGGGGTCGACTATCTGCTCAGCCCGCCGCTGCGTGGGCGCAGCGAGCAGGACAAGCTGTGGGTCGGCATCGCTGCGGGCGACATCGACACGGTGGCGACCGATCACTGCAACTTCTCCCACGCTCAGCGCATGACCCTCTCGGGCGGCGATTTCAGCCGCTGCCCCAACGGCTTGCCCGGGGTCGAGAACCGGATGTTGCTGCTGTTTGCTCACGGGGTGCTCGGCGGGCGCATCTCGCCGTCGCGCTTTGTGGCCCTCACCAGCGCCAATTCGGCACGCCTGTTTGGCCTCTGGCCGCGCAAGGGCAACTTGCAAGCGGGGTCTGATGCCGATCTGGTGCTGATGGATCCCCGTGGCGAGACCCTGATCCGCCATGCCGCGCTGCATGACAACGGTGACTACAGCCCCTACGAGGGGATGCGTTGTCCCGGCCAGATCAGGATGACCCTCAGTCGCGGCGAGATAGTCGCTCGCGACGGCGAGTTTCTGGGGCGGCGTGGCCACGGCCGTTTTCTGGCCAGAGCACCCTTTGATCCACTGCTGGGCGAAGCGGTCAGAGAACAGCAATTAGCACAGTGATAGACAGAACAACCGAGTCGGTATGACACCGGCCCACCTTTATCATCGGAGAGCACAAGATGAAACAGCGTATCGTACTGGCCCTGGGGGGCAATGCTCTGGGCAATAACCTGCCCGAGCAGATGAAGGCGGTGCAGAGCACGGCGGGCACTATCGCCGACCTTATCGCCCAAGGGCACGAGGTGGTGGTCACCCACGGCAACGGGCCGCAGGTGGGGATGATCCAGCAGGCGTTCGAAGTGGCGGCCCGCCACGAGCCAAAATCCCCCCATCTGCCGATGTCGGTCTGCGTGGCCCTGAGTCAGGGCTACATCGGTTATGACCTGCAAAATGCTTTGCGCGAAGCCCTGCTGGAACGCGGCATCCACAAGCCGGTTGCTACTCTGGTGACCCAGGTGGAGGTGGATAAAAACGATCCCGCCTTCCTTGACCCGAGCAAGCCCATCGGCGGCTTCTTCAGCAAGGAGGAGGCCGAGGCGCTGATGGCCAAGGGCGAGCGGCTCAAAGAGGACGCCGGTCGCGGCTATCGCCGGGTGGTCGCATCTCCCAAACCCATCGACATCATTGAGAAGGAGACCGTCTCTGCCATGCTGGCCGCCGGTCAGGTGGTGATCACCGTCGGTGGCGGAGGCATTCCGGTGCTGCGCGAAGGTAATCACCTGCGCGGTGCCAGCGCGGTGATCGACAAGGATTGGGCCAGTGCCAAGCTGGCGGAGCTGATCGATGCCGACATGTTGATCATCCTCACCGCGGTGGAGAAGGTTGCCATCAACTTCGGCAAGCCCGATGTGCAGTGGCTCGATACCCTGAGCGTCGCCGATGCCAACAGCTTTATCGCCCAAGGGCAGTTTGCCAAGGGATCCATGTTGCCCAAGGTGGAGGCGGCGCTCTCGTTTGCCACATCCATGCCGGGACGCAAATCCCTCATCACCCTGTTGGAGAAGGCCGCCGAGGGGATCGCTGGCAAGACCGGGACCGTGATCAGCCTGTAATCATGCGTACTGACCCGCAGGGGCATCCGGCCCCCTGATAGAGTGTGGAGCCTTGGCTCCACACTCAGTTTTATTGGGATGGCGGTGACGGATCATCACTGTCAAACGTGTTCTGCAAGCCAGATGAACCGCTCTGTGGGAGTGGCAATGGGGCTAGTTGGAGTGGCTGCCGGGTTTTGTGGATGGCAGAAACCTGTAGAGGCCGATACCGGCGAGCAAACCAATCATCGCCATCAGCAGCCAGATGACAGTGGCGGGGCGGCTGCCCGCATCCCCCAACATAAAACCGATGAGCAGGTTGCCAAAGAGCGCCATGCAGCCGCCAGCGCTGGCATAAAAGCCGTAGTAGCTGCCGAGCTGCTCGGGAGGGGCGTAGCGGGGCAGTTGGGCGGCAAAAAGCGGGAAGCAGAGAATGGATCCGAGCGATAGCAGGGCTACCTGCGTCAACACGCCTGCCGTCGGCCAAGGTGCCAGCAGCGGTAGAGCCAGATAGCTCAAGCCCATCATCCCGATACCCAACCCCATGGCGAGCGGCACTCCCAGGCGCCTCTCTACCAGACGGGAGGCAGGTAGCTGGAGCAGGACGCCGATCACCGCCGAGAGGGTAAAGACGCCTCCGAGCAGGTGGGTGGCGTCCGGCAGGCTCTGGATATGGGCGGGCAGGGCGAGATAGAGCTGGTGGAACAGGATCTGGTAGCTGCCCGCCAGCAGGGTAAACACGATAAAAGGGCGCTGGCGCACTATCTCTATCCATTGGCGCAAAATGGCGCCACGCAGACTCTGGTGGCTCACCGGGCGTTTGGGCAGCACCCGGTATTGCAGCACCCCGAGCACGGCAAACAGGCTGGCTGCCAACAAGCCGGTCAGGGTATAGCTCTGCTGGGTCAGTGTCAGTCCAACCAGGGGCCCGAGCAGCATGCCCGCCTCGCTGGCGAGATTGTGCAGGGCAAAGGCGCGCTGACGCTGGCTCGGGTTGTGGCATTCGCTGGCAAGATACGCCTGGGCGCAAGGGGTGAACAGGGCCCCCGCAAAGCCGGTGAGGGCGGCGGCCAGCAGCAGGATGGGCAGGGACTCGGCCCAGCCGAGCAACACGAAGCCTATGGAGCGCACCAGGCAGCCCCAGACGATGGCGGGGTGATAGCCGATGCGATCCCCAAGGGTGCCCCCCAAGAGAAAGAGCCCCTGCTGGCTGAAGACCCGCATCCCCATGACCAGGCCACAGGCCCAACCGGCGAGACCCAGCCCGCTACCCATGTGCTGGGCGAGGAAGGGCATCATCATGTAGAAGCCGAGGTTGAAGGCCAGCCCGTTGGTGATAAGCAGGCGGGCTGCCGGGCTCATGCCCTGCCAGTCCCGCCAGTAGGAGGCGCTGTTCATCTTCGCCTCCCGTTTGTATGTCGGGAGGGGGCCGCAGGGGTTGTGCTGCGCTCTGTCATGAGGCCTTTCGCACGGTTCTGAGGAAGGGGATGCCGCGCTGATCGTGGCTTATCTCCACTGGCACCTGATAGAGGCGCTCGATAAGGGCCGCGTCGAGCACCCGGGCGGGGGGGCCGAAGGCCTGCAGATCGCCCCCTGCCAGCACGATCAGCTGATCGGCAAACTGGGCAGCGAGGTTGAGATCGTGCAACACCACCAGGGTGATCCACTGCTGCTCGCGGGTCTGCTGACACAGGTGCTCCATCAGTTGCATCTGGTGGTGCAGATCCAGGGCGCTGACCGGCTCGTCCAGCATCATGATACGGGGATCGCGCAGCAGCACCTGGGCAAACAGCACCATCTGCCGCTGGCCGCCGCTCAAGGAGAAGAGGGGGCGATCCGCCAGATGGGCGATGCCGAGCGCCTGCAGGGCGCGACCCGCCGCCAGGATGTCCTCGTCCGCCAGACGCATGGAGAGGCTGTCGAGGCGCCCCAGCACCACCACTTCGATGACGCTCAAGTCCAGCTCCAGTTGGATGTTCTGGGGCATGTAGCCAAACTGCTGGCGCCACCTGGCCTGCGTCATCTGGCGGGCACTCTGGCCCCCCAGCCGGATATCGCCGCCATCCGGAGTCAGTTCACCAAACAGGGCGCGCATCAATGAGGTCTTACCGGTACCGTTCGGACCGATGATCACGTGGACCTGACCCGGATGCAGGGTGAGGCTGAGATCTCGCAGCAGGGTCTGCTGGCCGAGGGAGAGGGTGAGTCGGAATATTTCAAGCACGTTTACGCCCCCTGCCGAGGATCAACCAGATGAAGAAGGGCACGCCAATCAAAGCGGTGACGATGCCGATGGGAAAGAGGGCCCCCGGAATGATGGACTTGGAGAGCACCGAGGCCGCCGAGAGCATGCAGGCGCCGCACAGGGCCGAGAGCGGGATAAGAAAACGCTGATCCTCCCCCACCAACATGCGAGCGATATGGGGCGCCACCAGTCCAACGAAGCCGATGACACCGACGAAACTGGTGGCAGTGGCGGTGAGCAGGGCGACCAGCACCAGAGTCTTCATGCGCAACCTGTCCACGTTGACCCCGAGGCTGCGGGCACGGGCTTCCCCCAAGCGCAGGCTGGTGAGGGCCCAGGCATCCCGGTAGATGAGCAGGGTGCAGATCAGGGTGACGGCGGCGGTGATGATCAGGGAGTCCCAGGTAGTGCGCATCAGGCTGCCAAACAGCCAGAACAGGATCTGCTGGTTGAGCTCGGGGGAGGAGAGAAACTGCAGCAGGGAGAGCAGGGACTGGAACAGGAACAGCAGGGCGATGCCCGCCAGGATCAGGGTCTGGCTGTTGACATGGCGCATCATGGCCAGGCCAAATAAAAGGCTCGCGGCAAACATGCAGAGGATGAAGGCGCCAGCCGGAATGGCAATCAGGGGAGGGAGCCCAAGACCGCCGGTATAGAGCGCCAGTGCGGCACCGAGCCCCGCTGCGGCAGCGAGCCCCAGGGTGTAGGGGCTGGCCAGCGGGTTATCCAGCAGAGTCTGCATCTGGACGCCGCCAAGACCCAGCGCAGCACCGACTACCAGCGCCATCAGGGCGATGGGCAGGCGCATGTCATGGACTATGGTGCGGGTCATGGGATCGGCCTGGGCGGGGGCGAGCAGGGCATCGACCACTTCGCCAAGTGGCAGCAGAGAGGGGCCGGTGGCGATGTCGAGCACCAGGCTAATGCACAGTACCAGGGTGAGCAGCAGGAGCCAGTGCCCGCGACGGCGCTCCCGTTGCCGCTGGCGGGCGAGGGTCTGCTGCAGAGCAGCCAAATCATTCATGATGACAATCCTGAAACGGGCGCCATGAGAGGCGCCCACAAGGGTGAAAGAGGGATGAAGAGGGCTTTGCCTAGATAGGCAAAGCCCGAACGACCGGATTCAGTTTGCGTCACCCTGCTTGATGCCCAGCATAAAGGTGCCCTGGGGGCGGATGGGCAGATAGCGCTGGTAGAAGCCCTGATAGGTGGCCAGTGGATCGAGATCCTGGAACAGATCCGGGTAGAGGGCCTTGGCCATGAACTCGATGAGCGCGGCATCCATGATGCTGCGGGTTGCGCCGTGATAGACCGCATAGAGGCGCCCCTGCTGTACGGCGGGCAACTCGCTCCAGCCCGGGCGGGCGGCAAAGCCCTGCAGGCGCTGGCGCACCGTCTCGGCCGACACATCCTGGCCGACCTGCATCGCCTCTGCGCTGCTCACGCTCTCGTAGCCCGCCATCAGGATGACCTCGGGTTTGCTCGCCAGCAGTTGCTCAGGATGGATGGGACCCCAGCGCTCGACGAAGGGAGCCGCGACGTTGTCACCCCCGGCCAGCAGGGCCATCGCGCCCCACATGTCCTTGCCATAGGTGTAGCTGTATTCGGCAGGTCCCTTGTCGCCCAGCTCGATATAGACCCGAGGGGGCTGGCGCTTCGCGTTGGCAACGCGGGAGGTGATGATGTCAATCTTGGTCTTGTATTCGTCGGCCATCTGTTGGGCACGAGCTTCCTGACCTGTCACCTTGCCCAGCAGCAAGGTGCTCGCCATGTGGCGCTCTAGGCTGTGTTCTCAAAATGCTGGTTTTCTGTCCACCAATAGTTCCCGTAAGTAATGAAGGCAGAAAGCCAGCTTG
>NZ_JAPDCN010000031.1:0-21571 GCF_027706185.1 Aeromonas sp. Y318-3 | reverse complement strand
TTGGAGCGGGAAACGAGACTCGAACTCGCGACCCCGACCTTGGCAAGGTCGTGCTCTACCAACTGAGCTATTCCCGCGTTACTGCTTTCGTGCCAGTTGCCTGACAACGAGGCGCATTATACGTACCACGAGCGCCAGCACAACCCCTTTTTCGCAATTTAAGCCCTGATGCAGACTGTTTGCTCAGGGTTTAAACGCCTTGCTGCATTTTTCTCCAGCCAGCTGTGACCCACCAAGCGAATTTGGGATAAAGTCGTTGAAATGATTACGCTTTCGTTCGAGACTTGAGCGGCTTAATAACCGGATTCTCAATTGAAAATCACAAGATGAAATGGATCTTCACGCTTCGTGGGCTCAGGCCGCAGTTAATGCTGGCTTTTTTCATGTTGGGCATGGTGCCCTTTTTGGTCATCACCCTCTTCTTTCTATACAGCCACGGCAAGGATCTCACCACCCAGACCTCCAACCATCTGGTCTCCGTCCGTAATATCAAGAAGAGTCAGCTCGAGGATTACTTCAACAACCTCAAAGAGCAGATCATCAACTTCTCCCAGCAGGATTTTGCTGGCAACAGTATCGGCCGTTTCTATGGCTTTACCGGCGCCTTCGAGAAGCTGGGCACCACACCGCAGGAGGCCCGCAGCCGTGCTCAGGCCCGCTATCTGCCAGGCTCCTGGGATCAACTGCGCAAACCGGACAGTCAGGTGGAGATCGAACCCTCCATCACGGCGCTTATCCTCGCCGACGAGATGTATGGCCGGGTGCACCAGCGCTTTCATCGCGGCTATGCCGACATGGTGCGCAAGTCCAACTACAGCGACATCTTTCTGGTGGACCTCAACGGTGATGTGGTCTATTCGGTCACCAAGCACCCTAACTTTGCCACCAATCTGCTCTCCGGACCTTATCAGGGCAGTGGCTTGGGCCAGACCTTCGCCAAGATCAAACGCCGCCTCGATGGCGGCCAGAAACCGCAGCAGATCTTCGAGTTCACCGATTTTGGCCGCAACGAGCTGACCGGGCAGGTGGTCGCCTACATGGCGGCGCCCGTGATGCAGTACGACTATGTGCGCGGTGTGGTGATTTTCGAGCTGCTGCCGGACAAGCTCAACCAGATCATGGCGGAGCGGGAGGGGCTGGGCGAGACCGGCGAGACCATCCTCATCGGCCCCGACAAGCGGATGCGCGCCGATGCCTGGCTGGCACCGGAGTTCAGCGTCGAGAACAGCTTCAGCCCCAACTTCCGGCCGCTGCAAACCCCCCTCATCACCAAGACGCTCTCCGGCGAGCAGGGGGTCGGGCTGTTCCACTCCTATCAGGATGACGAGGTGCTGGCCGCCTACACCCAGGTGAAGGTGTTCGATACCGAGTGGGCCTTTATCGCCGAGATCTCCACCCGGGAAGCCTATGCCCCCATCCGCCAGCTGGAAACTCTGGTGATTGTGCTGGGTGCGGGCTCGGTACTGCTGCTGATCCTCTTCTCCCGCTGGCTCTCCCACTCCATCACGGCGCCGCTGCGATCCCTGACCGAAGCAGCCGAGCAGGTGGCCGACGGCGCGCTGGATCACCCCATCGCCATCGAGCGCACCGGCGATGATATCGACCGGCTGGCCGAGGCGTTTCGCCATATGCAGCGCTCGGTGAAGGACAAGATCGAACTGATCGAACAGCAGACCCAGGAGCTGCAACAGCAGGTCAAGCTGACCCACAAGCAGAACCTCAGCCTGCAGCAGGCGGACAAGCTCAAGGATGAACTGCTGGCCAACACCTCCCACGAGCTGCGCACCCCCATTCACGGTATCAAGGGGATGGCCGAGTCGATGCTCGCCAGTCAGCAGGATTTGACCGAAGGGCAGCAAAAGCAGCTCGGCCTCATCATCAAGAGCGCCGACGGCTTGGCCCGTCTGGTGGACGATCTGCTGGACTACCACCAGATGCGCTACGGCCAGCTGGAGATCCACTCCCAGCCCGTCTCATCCAAGGGGGTTATCCGGCTGGTGCTGGACCTCTGCCAGCATCTGGTGCAGGCCAAACCCCTCACTCTGGTGGATATCAGCCCGGCCGAACTGCCGCCGGTGCTGGCCGATGAGCAGCGGCTCGAACAGGTGCTCTACAACCTGGTGGGCAACGCCATCAAGTACACGCCGCAGGGCAAGGTGGTGCTCAGTGCCATCGTCGAGAACAACTTCCTGCGCATCAAGGTCACCGACACTGGCATCGGCATCGCCCCTGATCATCTGGAACACATCTTCGAGCCGCTGGTACAGATGAGCCCGGAGGTAAGCAAGCAGGGAGCCGGCCTTGGCCTCTCCATCACCCGCCAGCTGGTGCACCTGATGGGGGGCGAGCTGTTTGTCGAGAGCGAGCCGAGCGTCGGCTCTACCTTCGCCTTTACCCTGCCCCTTGCCACCGGCAAAGCGGCCAATCTGACTCTCGACAGCCGCCAGATCGAGCATCAGCTGGTGCGCCAGCAACCGCTGATCCTGCCGGACTGGGAGAGCGACGATCTGCCCCCTCCCCCCGAGGATGCGCCGCTCATTCTGGTGGTGGATGACGAGCCCATCAACCTGCACATCCTGCGCCATCTGCTGCAGCCCTGCGGCTACCGCATCCTGCCCAGCAGTGACGGCCACGATGCGCTGGCCAAGCTGGCCGAGGAGCGGGTGGACCTCATCCTGCTCGATGTGATGATGCCGACCCTCTCCGGTTTTGACGTCTGCCGTCGCCTGCGCCAGCAGCACCCGAAAGATATGCTGCCGGTGCTGCTGCTCACCGCCCTCAACCAGCCCAAGGATATCGAGGAGGGCTTCGGGGCCGGTGCCAACGACTATCTGGTCAAACCCTTCTGCAAAGAAGAGCTGTTTGCCCGGGTCAAGGCTCTGCTGGAGGCCAAGGCCGGACGCGCCTCGCTGGTAGAGAATCGGCTATTGAAGCAGGAGATCGAACATCGCCTCACCCTGCAGGATCGACTGCATCAGGATCAGCAGCGCCTGCTGGCCCTGCTCGGTGAAGGGGCCGACCCCATGATCTTTATCGACGAGCAGGGCACAGTGCTGTTTGCCTCCCGGGTGCTGGCACGCCTGCTGGGACAGGAGCCGGAAGCCATGGAGGGGCAGTCCCTCAATGAGTGGCTCGCCACCCCGCTGCAACATCAGTGGCCCGACCTTGCCAGCGAACGGGAACACAATCTGGAATTTTTGGTGGCCGGGCAAAAAGATGTGCTCAACGCCCGTGCCCTGCCCATCGCGCTCGGAGGACAGGCAGCTTTCGCCCTCACTCTGAGTACCGAACTGCGTCAGGATGAGAACCGGGTAATGGCGCTGGAGAACGCCCTCAAGAACCTCTCGCGGCAAGCCATCATCGAAGATGAACAGCTGTTGGGCGAGCTGAGCCGCCTGGGTGGCGAGTTCCGTTCGCTGGCCGACGACCTCATTCGCCAACAGGATGACGAGCCGCTGCGCCGGGCGCTGGTAGAGACCATGCAGCTCACCCTGGATGCCTGGCAGCAGGGGACCGGCAAGGGCAAAATCGTGCTGGCAGAGAAGAGCAAGCTGTGGCGGGTCTATATGGACAGATCCAGCCCGCAGACCCGCACCCTCGACAAATACCTGAGTCTGGACACCCTGCCCAAGTCGCCACGCTGGAAGACGGTAGTGGCCACCACCGAGTATGTGCTGGGCCACTGCCCGCTCAATGACCACCAGCGCCAGCAGTTGCAGCACAGCGCCCAGACCCTGCGTCAACTCGCCAACCGCAAGCCGTGACACGGTGCCCTAAACGGGCGCCGGATCACAATTGGCAATCTGGTTTCTTTTTATGCAAAACAAAGCCCCGCACAACCCCGAAACCGAGAGCAGATCCAATTCACAAATTTGTCATATACGCCATTTTCACAGCCACTTTTTACGCGAAAGCAAATAACGCAAAGTTATGATTTTAAAAAGATAAAAATCTATTTTGACGAGATTGACGTAACACCGTCAATTTTTACGAAAACAACGAAATCAATAGTTGTTGTTTTCCTGTTAATTCTGGTTTGCTTAGGGCGTTGGAAAACAGAACGACAAAGGTTAGACACCTGACCAACACAGAGGGCCGATTTCATCAGCATGCGAAACCGGTGCTCACACAAAACAAGGCGAACCCTCGGGAATGCCAAAAAATAAGAAAGGAAAACATATGCTTGCCAAAGTATCCAAAATCTCTACCGCTGTAATGCTGGGAACCATGATGCTTGCCGGTGCCGCCGGTAACGCCATGGCCGCAGAAAACAAAACCGTGCTGACCATGGTCGCACAGCAGGAAACCGCCTGGGTCAAGAACTTCAACCCCTTCCTGCAAGCGGGCTTGCTGCACACCACCCGTCACTTCATCTATGAACCACTGGTGATCTTCAACGATATGCAAGGGGGCAAACCCGTCTATCGTCTGGCCACCAACTATGCGTTCAGCGATGACCTGAAATCCGTCACCTTCGATCTGCGTGACGGCGTGAAGTGGTCTGACGGCGAAGCCTTTGATGCCGATGACATCATCTTCTCCTTCAATCTGGTCAAGGCCAACAAGGCGCTGGATGAGCGCTCAATCTGGACCCAGATCAAGAGCGTCGAGAAGCTGGCCCCCAACAAGGTCAAATTCGACTTGACCGAGGTCAACACCAACGTGGTGAACGATCTGGTGCTGGTACCCATAGTGCCGGAGCATCAGTGGAAATCGGTGAAAGATCCGGTTGCCTTCACCAACGACAAGCCGGTTGGTACTGGCCCCTTCACCGAAGTGGACAACTTCTCCGCCCAGCTCTACACCCAGTGCCGCAACCCGCACTATTGGGATAACGCCAACCTCGCTATCGACTGTATCCGCATGCCGCAGATGGCCACCAACGACCAGGTGCTGGCGGCTGTCATGAAGGGTGACATCGACTGGTTCGGCTCCTTCGTGCCGGATATCGAGCGCCTCTACGTCGGCAACGATCCGAAGAACAACAAATACTGGTTCCCGGCCTCCGGTACCGTGGCGTTCAACGTCAACTTCCAGACCAAGAACCCGGGCAATAACGAAGCCTTCAACGACATCAACTTCCGCCGCGCCTTCTCCATGGCGATGGACCGCCAGTCCATGGTGGATATCGCGGGCTACGGCTACCCCACCGTCAACGAGTACCCGTCAGGTCTGGGCAAAGCCTTTGACTCCTGGAACAACCCGGAAGTGGACAAGAAGTACGGCAAGTACAACAAGTTCGATCTGGAAGGGGCCAAGGCCCTGCTGAAAGAGGCAGGCTACAAGGATTGTGACGGCGACAAGTTCCTCGACACCCCGAGCTGCAAAAAGATCGAGTTCAAGGTACTGGTACCGAACGGCTGGACCGACTGGGTCAACACAGTTCAGATTGGTGTAGAAGGGCTGCAGGCGCTGGGCCTGAACGCCAAGACCGCCACCCCGGAAGCGACCGTCTGGACCGAGAACCTGATCACCGGTGACTTCGATGTCGCCCTGCAGGGTTACTTTGCCGGTGCCAACCCGCACAAGTACTTCGAGACTGCGTTCCACTCCCGCAACATGGGCGACCGTGGCAACCGCTTCGCCGCGCCCCGTTACAAGGACCCCGAGCTCGACAAGCTGATCGATGACTTCACCCAGACCGCCGATGCGGCCAAGCAGAAGGAGATCATGTTCGCCATCCAGGATCGTGTTGGCGCCAACCAGACCATCATTCCGGTCTTCAACAACCCGACCTGGTACGAGTACAGCACCAAGCGCTTCAACGGCTGGTTCAGTGCTGATAACCCGGTAGCCAAACCTCAGCTCCACCCGGACACCCCTGAGCGTCTGCTGCACGTGTTGTCCCTCAAGCCAAACAGCTAAACAATCCCGGCCCCCTGCGGGGGGCCATCTTCCCCGTTAACCCCTTTCTTGCCCGGCACCGCCAGGGTTGGGGTAGCTATACCCGACGCGGGGCAGACTTGCAGTAAAAGGTACCATCATGGGATTCATACTGAGACGCTTTTCCTTCTATCTGGTTGCCTTTCTGGTAGCCGCCACCATCAACTTCCTGTTACCCCGAGCCATGCCAGGGGATCCTGTCTCCGTGATGTTTGCCCGCGCAGGCGCCATGATGGAACCCGCCGCCCTGGAAGCCCTCAAAGCCACCTTCGGCTTTGTCGACGGCCCCATCGGCACCCAGTTTCTCACCTATGTGAAGAGTGTCTTCACCTGGGATCTCGGCACCTCGGTGCGTTTCTACCCGCAGCAGGTCTCTGACGTGCTGGGCCGTGCCATCGGCTGGACCCTGTTTCTGGTCGGCACCTCAACCATCCTGAGCTTCTCCATCGGTTCCATCGTCGGCATCTTCGCCGCCTGGTATCGCGGCGGCCGGATGGACAGCATTCTCTCCCCGCTCACCCTGGTGATGCAGGCTATTCCGCCGGTAGTGGTCTCCCTGCTCGCCCTGTTCCTGTTCGGGGTCAGCCTCGAGTGGCTGCCCATCGGCTACGCCTACAGCCCGGAGATCAAGGCTGACTGGGGCTGGGAGCACATCAAGAGCATCATGACCCACGCCATCATGCCGGTGCTGACTCTGGCCGTGGTGCAGGTAGGGGGCTTTCTTATCACCATGCGCAACAACATGATCAACCTGCTGGGCGAGGATTACATCACCATGGCCAAGGCCAAGGGGCTCTCCAGCAACCGGGTGATCTTCAACTACGGCGCTCGCAACGCCATTCTGCCCAGCGTCACCGCCCTCTCCATGGCGCTCGGTTTCGTCATCGGTGGCTCTCTCATCACCGAGGTGATCTTCAACTACCCCGGCTTGGGCCTGACCCTCTATCAGGGCATTCTGGCCCGCGACTACCCGCTCATTCAGGGGCAGCTGCTCATCATGACCATCACCATGCTCAGCTTCAACTTCCTGGCCGACGTGCTCTACGTCTTCCTGGATCCCCGTCTGCGTACAGGAGGCAAATAAGATGCGTATGCCGACCATTCTCAAGATCCTGCTGGGCAACAAGAAGGCTGCCTGTGGCCTCGCCATCGTGGTTGCCTTCGTACTGATGGCCATCTTTGCCCCCATTCTGGCCAGCAACGAGCCGACCAAACGGGTGGCTCGCCCGCACCAGCCGCCCAGTGCCGAGTTCGTGATGGGTTCCACCCGCATGGGCCACGATATCTGGGCCCAGTTCACCAACGGCGCGCGAATCTCGCTGCTGGTGGGCTTCAGCGCCGGCCTGCTGGTCTGCACCCTGGCCGTCGCCATCGGCATCACCGCCGGTTACTTCGGTGGTCTGGTGGATGAATGCCTCACCTTCCTGATGAACGTGGTGCTGGTGATCCCCAACCTCCCCTTGCTACTGGTGCTGGCGAGCTTTATCGGGGAGGCGTCACCGGCGGTGATTGCCGTGATAATAGGGTTGACCTCGTGGGCCTATGGCGCGCGGGTCATCCGCGCCCAGACCCTGGCCCTGCGCGAGAAGGAGTTCGTCATCGCCGCCGAAGTGTTGGGCGAGCCGGCCTGGCGCATCATTCTGGTGGAGATCCTGCCCAACCTCATCTCCATCATCGGGGTGAGCTTCATCGGTTCCATCATCTACGCCATCGTCACCGAAGCGACCCTGGAGTTCCTGGGGCTTGGCGACCCGACCGTGGTGAGCTGGGGCATCATGCTCTACAACGCCCAGACCTCCAGTGCCATTCTGGTCGGCGCCTGGTGGGAGATCCTGGCTCCCTGCTTCGCCATCGCCACCCTGGGTGCCGGTCTGGCCCTGCTCAACTTCGCCATCGACGAGATTGCCAACCCACAGCTGCGATCCCACAAAGGGTTGAGCCGCTGGAAGAAACTCGCGGCCCCGGTCACCACTCCGGTTGCCACAGCACAGGAGAAGACAGCATGAACAAGCATCCCCTGCTGTCAGTACGCAATCTTTGCGTCGACTACATCACCGAAAATGGCGACGTGCGCGCCGTCAACTCGGTGAGCTTCGATATCAGACAAGGCGAGATCTTCGGTCTTGCCGGTGAGTCGGGCTGCGGCAAATCCACCGTCGCCTTCTCGGTGGCCCGGCTGCACAAGCCGCCCGCCTACATCAGCGGTGGCGAGATCCTGTTCAAGGGGGAGAACATCCTCCATTACGGTGACGAGCGGCTGAGCTCCTACCGCTGGCAACAGGTGTCGGTGGTGTTCCAGTCCGCCATGAACGCCCTGAACCCTGTGTTGCGGATGGAGGAGCAGTTCTGCGACGTGCTGCTGGCCCACAACCCCGGCATGACCCGTTACGAGGCGATCAAGCGCGCCCAGGAGCTGCTCACCATCGTCGATATCCACCCGAGCCGGCTCAAAGATTACCCGCACCAGTTCTCCGGCGGCATGCGCCAGCGGCTGGTGATTGCCATCGCCATGGCGCTCAACCCCGAGCTGCTCATCATGGATGAGCCGACCACGGCGCTCGATGTGGTGGTACAGCGGGAGATCCTGCAGAAGGTCTATGCCCTGAAAGAGAAGTTCAACTTCTCCATTCTGTTCATCACCCACGACCTCTCCCTGATGGTGGAGTTCTGCGATCGCATCGGCATCATGTATGCCGGTGAGCTGGTGGAGGTGGCTCCTTCCAAGGCGATCCTGACCGCGCCACTGCACCCCTATACCAGAGGGCTCGGCAACTCCTTCCCGCCCCTGCACGGGCCGAAGAAGGTGCTGGAGGGGATCCCGGGCACCCCGCTCAACCTGCTGGAGGTGCCGGTCGGCTGTCGCTTTCAGGCCCGCTGCGGCAAAGTGCACGATCGCTGCCGTCAGGAGTACACCAAATTGGCCGAGATCCGCCCCGGGCAACAGACCGCCTGCCACCTCTATGAGGTGCAGGGACTGCAACAAGATTCCGTGATCTATCTGGACAAGGCCGCTGGCTGTTAAGGATGTCTGTCATGCAAATCGCCAAAACCGATGCACCCATCATCGAAGTCCAGCACCTCTACAAGGACTTCCCCATCAACTCCAATGCCATCAAGAGTGGCAAGATGCGGGCGCTCTCCGACATCACCTTCAACCTGCACCGGGGCCGCGCCCTGGCGGTGGTCGGGGAGTCGGGCTCCGGCAAGAGCACCATCGCCAAGATCATCGCCAAGATGTACAAGCTCAGTGCCGGGCGCATTCTCTATCGCGGCCACGATCTGGAGGAGTTCAACAAGGGCACCGCCCTGCTGGACTATCGCCAGAGCGTGCAGATGGTGTGGCAAGATCCGTTCGGTTCGCTCAACCCGACCCACACCATCTATCACCACATAGCCCGCCCCCTGCTGCTGCACAGCAAGGTGATCGACAAGAAAGAGCTGCCCGACATGGTCTACGCCCTGCTGGAGAAGGTCGGCCTGACTCCTGCCAAGGCGACCGCGGCCAAGTATCCGCACCAGCTCTCCGGCGGCCAGCGCCAGCGGGTCAACATCGCCCGCAATCTGGCGGTGGAGGCGGAAGTGGTGCTGGCGGACGAACCCACCTCCATGCTCGACGTCTCCATTCGCATCGGCATCCTCAACTTGATGGAGCAGATGAAGAACGAGCTCGGCGTCTCCATGCTCTACATCACCCACGACATCGCCACCGCCCGCTATGTGGCGGAAGATCTGGCAGTCATGTATGTGGGACACATGGTGGAGTGGGGCGAGGTGGATGAGATACTGCACCACCCGCAGCACCCCTACACCCAGCTGCTCATCTCGGCTGTGCCCGACCCCGAGAAGAGTATCCACGCCGAGCTGGAGGGGGGCCGTAAGGGGGAGATCCCGCTCTGGACGCCGGAATCCTGCGGTTGCCCCTTTGCCGGGCGCTGCAATCAGGCGATGCCCCGCTGCAAGGAGGCGCTGCCCCCCATCACCAAGCTTGCCGACAACCACTTCGTGCGTTGCTACCTCTACGAGTGAAGGTGAACCCGATACCGGCCGGACAACCCTGTCCGGCCATGCCTCGATACGGGGCGGCCACAGCCCCGTGATGTGCCTCACCGCCCGGCGGTGAACCACAGGAGTAATACCTTGATGGAACTCTTGATCAATCAGGTGGGCTACGAGTGCGACGGACACAAGGTCGCCCTGTTGCAAACCTCCCCCGCCCCTGATCTCGGCGGCTATGTCAGGCTGCAACGCCTCGACGATGGCCAGATCCTGTTTGAAACCCCGCTGCAACCGGCTGGCAGCGTCCCTGGCTGGCAGGGCCGCGCTTACTGGCGCGCCGACTTCTCCGCCTTCAAGGAGCCGGGTCACTATCGGCTGGAGGCGATCACTGCCCAAGGCATTGTCCGCTCCACCCGCTTTGCCATCGGCCAGGATCTGCTGGCCAGCCGCTGCCTCTCCGATGTTATCCACTACTTCAAGGGCCAGCGCGCCAGCGGCACCTTTGATCGGGCCGACCGCAGCGCCCGCCTGTTTGGCACCGACCAGCACAAAGATGTGCACGGCGGCTGGTTCGATGCCAGCGGCGACATGAGCAAGTACCTGAGCCACCTCTCCTACGCCAACTACCTCAACCCCCAGCAGACCCCCATGGTGGTGTGGGCCCTGCTCAAGTGCCGGGAGCTGCTGGCCCCGCGCCGCGATATCGACAGGGTGAACCTCTGCAAACGGCTCAATGACGAGGCGCTGCACGGCGCCGATTTCCTCTGCCGGATGCAGGATGAGTCGGGCTTCTTCTACATGACCCTGTTCGACAAGTGGAGCAAGGATCCCGCCCAGCGCGAGCTGTGCGCCTATGCCACCCAGCAGGGGCTCAAGTCTGCCAACTGGCAGGCGGGGTTCCGCCAAGGGGGCGGCATGGCCATCGCCGCGCTGGCCCGCGCCGCCCGCGAGAGCGTCAGCGGCGACTTCGATGCCAGCCGCTACGCCGAGGCAGCCAAACGCGGCTACCTGCATCTGCGTGAGCACAACCTTGCCTACCTTGATGACGGGGTCGAGAACATCATCGACGACTACTGCGCCCTGCTGGCAGCGGTGGAGCTGACCCGCACTTTCGGCGCCGAGTGGCTGAATGAGGCGAGAGCCCGCGCCAGCAAGCTCTGTGCCCGCCAGCGCCCTCATCCTGAGCTGGGTCACTACTGGTCGGCCAACGAGGATGGCTCGCGCCCCTACTATCACGCCGCCGAGGCGGGCCTGCCGGTGCTGGCGCTGCTGGAATATCTGGGCGTAGAGCCGGAGCAGGAGCACAAGGCCCAAGCACAAACCGTGGTGGAACAGGCACTGGCCGCCGAGTTGGCGCTCTGCGCCCGCACAGGCAACCCCTTCTCCCTCGCCCGCCAATATGTCAAAGGGGTGGATGAAGCGCCGCGCGTCAGCTTCTTTATGCCCCACAACAACGAATCCGGTTACTGGTGGCAGGGGGAGAACGCCCGCCTCGCATCTCTGGCGACCATGGCCTTTGCTGGCGCCCGCCACTTCCCCCGCCAGAGCCAGCCGCTCATCACTTACGGTCAGCGCCAACTCGACTGGATCCTCGGGCAAAACCCCTTCAACGCCTGCATGCTGGCGGGCCACGGCATCAACAACCCCGCCTATACCGCCGGTTATCCCAATGCGCAGGGGGGGATCTGCAACGGCATCACCTCAGGGTTTGATGACGAAAATGAGGTGGCCTTTATTCCGGAGGAGTACAAGGATCGGCTGGATCAGAACTGGCGCTGGGGCGAGCAGTGGATCCCCCACGCTGCCTGGTTTGCTCTGGCCATCACTTGGCAGAGTGCGCAGGGAAATGGAGGTCGACATGATTGAATACTGGGTCGGGGTCGACGGCGGGGGCACCCACACCCGCGCCCGCATTCGGGATCGGGCGGGCAAGCTGCTCGGAGAGGGGCGCGCGGCCGGCTCCAATCTGGAGCTGGGCATTCCCCATGCCCACGTCAATGTGCTGGCCGCCATCGCCAGCGCCCGCCTTGCCGCCGGGCTCGACATCGAGAGTGAACAGCAGATGGGGGTCGGACTGGCGCTCGCCTCTGCCGAGCTGGCCGACTGCTATCACGCCCTGCTCGAGATGCCCTTCCCCTTCGCCAGCGTCAGGCTCACCTCCGATGCCTTCGGTGCCTGCCTCGGCGCCTTTGGAGGCCGTGAGGGGGCCATTCTGATCGCAGGTACCGGCTCGGTGGGGCTGGTCTATCAGGAGGGGCAGATCCGCACCTGCTCCGGCCGCGGCTTCCCCATTTCAGACATAGGCAGCGGCGCCTGGCTGGGCTTACGTGCCATCCAGCAATCCCTGCTCTGCCACGACGGCATTCTGCCCCCCAGCACCCTCGCCATCCGCCTGATGGACCGCTTCAAGCGGGATCAGGCCGAGGTGGTTCGCTGGGCCGCCCGCGCCATTCCGGCGGACTATGGCCACTTTGCCCCCTGGGTATTCGATGCCGCCAGCGATGGCGACGAGCTCGCCAATCAGCTGTTGGACGAAACCTGCGAACAACTGCGGATCCTGCTGGAGGGAATGACCCAGCTCGGTGCCAGACAGATCGCCCTGCTGGGGGGGATTGGCACCCGCCTCGCTCCCCGTCTCGGCCAGCTCAACCTGATCCCCCCCCAGGCAGATGCGCTCGATGGCGCCATCCTGTTTGCCCAATCAGAGGATTTTCCATGTCTACACCCCTGATCCACACCCAGGTCGCCCGACGTGACGGCGAGGATGTCTGGTTCACCTTCACCCTCTCACGCATGCCTGATACCAAGTGGAAGCTGCACTTCTGTCTGGCTCGCCATATCGACCCCGACTCCTTGCAAGGGGGCGAGCTGGAGCGCCAGAGCGGCAGCTACAAGGTGATTGTCCCGAACGCTGACAGCTGCGAGCTGCGCTTTTGCTGCCGCCAGACCCCGCTCAAGAAGCTCTCCGACATGCCGCAGGGCTTTTTCCTCAGCTTGCCGGAGGCGACCACGGGTGCCCAGCTGCTGCCGGTGACGCTGGCCGCTCAGGATCTCGGACTGGAGAACCCGCCGGTAACCCGCCCCGACCTGCCGGAGGTCGAGCCCCAGCCCGGCATAGTGCCACAACCGGCCCATTTGGTACTGCTGGAGGGGAACTTCCGGCTGGCCGAGCGGGCTCATGTCAGCGCCCCCCGCGATGTGCCGAAGCTGCTGGCCCACTTCAACGAGCTGACGTCGCTGGCGCTGGAGCAGGATCACGACGCTGAAATCCGGCTGACCGAGGCCAAACTGGCCCCCGAAGCCTACCAACTCACCATCACGCCGCAGGAGGTGGTAATTGCCGCCGCCGACGAAACGGGTTGGCGCCACGGGCTGGTGACTTTGGCCCAGTGGTATCTGCAACATGGGGAGAGCCTGCCCTGCATCACGCTGGAGGATGCCCCGCGCTTTGGCTTTCGCGGCATTTTTCTCGACTGCGCCCGCCACTTCCACACTCCGGCCACCATCAAGCGCCTGCTCAAGCTGATGAGCCTCTACAAGTTCAACCGCTTCCACTGGCATCTGACCGATGACGAGGGGTGGCGACTCGAGATCAAGGCCTTCCCGGCATTGACCGACGTGGGTGCCTGGCGCGGCCACGATCTGGCGATCGGCCCCCAGCTCAGCGGCGGCGCCGAACCCTATGGCGGCTACTACACCCAGAGCGAGGTGAAGGCGCTGGTGAGCTATGCCGGTGAGCTCGGCATCACCATCATTCCCGAGATCGACATTCCGGGCCACTGCCACGCCGCCATCAAGGCGCTGCCCGAGCTGCTGATCGAAACGGCAGATCACTCCCGCTACCGCTCGGTCCAGCATTTCGATGACAACGTGCTCAACCCCGCCCTGCCCGGCACCTACCGCTTCCTGGAGGCGGTGCTGGACGAGGTGTGCGAACTCTTCCCCGGCCCGCAGATCCACATGGGGGGTGACGAGGTGCCGACCGGGGTCTGGACCGACAGCCCCGCCTGCCAGCAGCTGATGACCGAGCAGGGCTACGCCGACTGCCGCGAGCTGCAGGGCCATCTGCTGCGCCACTGCCAGCGCTATCTGGCCGCCAGAGGCAAACAGATGATCGGCTGGGAGGAGATCCTGCATGGCGACAAGGTGAGCCGCAAAGCGGCCATCTGTGCCTGGACCAGCTTTCAGGCGGGGCTGGATGCTGCCGCGGCCGGTTATCCGGTGGTGATGGCGCCCGCCCAGTTCCTCTATCTCGATCTCGCCTGGAGCGCCGATATTCATGAACCCGGCCTCTACTGGGCGGGTACCCTCAATCTGGAGCAGATCTACTCGTGTGACCCTGCCCCAGCCGATTTCCATGCCAACGATAACATCCTCGGGGTGCTGAGCCCCTTGTGGTCAGAATTGATCACCAGCCGTGATCGTCTCGACTACATGTTATTCCCGCGTATGCTGGCCACGGCCGAGGTGGCCTGGAGCGCTCCCGCCCACAAGGGCTGGGAGCACTTCGCCGCCCGCCTGCCGGGTCAGCTGCAGATCCTCGATCAGTTGCAGGTGCGCTACCGGATGCCACAGAGGTAATGTTGTCTCTACTTTGGCGGCCAATCGGCCGCCTTTTTTACGATTAGCCAACAAAACATCAACTTCCCCCTACCATTCATCCGCCATTATTGGCAAAATCCAGCCCCCAATGAAGCTGGTCTGCCTCCTGCTGGCGCGAGCCTGCGGTCACCTCCAGATCTGCCACAATAACAACGACAATATTATCAACAAGAACATCGGAGCGTATTCCTATGGCCCGCAGAGATGTCCATACCCTGGATAGCGAAGTGGAGTTTCCTGCCGACGTACAACTGGTCTCCACCACTGACCTGCGCGGGGTGATCACTTATGCCAATCCGGCTTTTTGCACCATCGCCGGCTATAGCGCCGACGAGCTGGTCGGTCACAACCACAATCTGGTACGCCACCCCGACATGCCCAAGGCCGCCTTCGCCGATCTCTGGGCCCGCCTCAAGGAGGGCAAACCCTGGCGCGGCATCGTCAAGAATCGGTGCAAGGATGGTCGTTACTACTGGGTAGATGCCTATGTGACCCCCATCTATGAAGGCAACAGGATCAGCGGCTACCAGTCGGTACGCTGCAAACCCGAACCCCAATTCAAGCGCATCGCCGCTCAGACCTACCAAGCCCTGCTCAAGGCCGAGCGCGGCAACAGCAGCAACCTACCCTCTCTTGCCAAAGTACGCACCCCGGCCATTACCCTGCTGCTGCTCGGCCTGATGGGCTGGACCTTCGCCAGCCAAGGGGCCATGACCGTCCTGCTGATGCTGCTGCCCCTGTTGCTTCTTGGCGGAGCCTACTGGCGCGAGCTCTTTGCCCTGCCCCACTATCTGCAGCAACTGGGCCGTGAATATGACAGTCTGACCCGGTTGGTCTACTCCGGTGACAACCCCGGCGCCATTGCCGATTTTCATATCAAGATGCTTCAAGCCCGCATCCGAACCGTGTTGGGACGGATCAACGATGCCACGGCACCTCTGCAAACCCTGGCCATCAATCTGAAGCAGGCCTCTCATCAAGCCTGTCTCGATATCAACGAGCAAGATGCCCAGACCCAGCAGATGGCTACGGCTATGACTCAGATGGCCAACACAGCTCACGAGATCGCCCGCAACATTCAGGACTCCAACGGTCAGGTCAACGAAGCTCGCAATCGTTGTGAACAAACCAACCAGCAGTTGAACCAGACCGAGCAGCAGATCGAACAGCTCGCCAAACAGGCAGAGCTGGCGTTCAACTCGGCGGTAGAGCTCGCCAGTGAATCCGAACGGATTGGCAGTGTCATGGGCGAGATCCAGGGCATCGCCGAGCAGACTAACCTGCTGGCCCTCAACGCGGCCATCGAAGCCGCTCGCGCCGGGGAGCAGGGCCGTGGTTTTGCAGTGGTGGCCGACGAGGTGCGTACCCTGTCGACCCGCACCCACAAGGCGACCGAGCAGATCCAGGGCAGCATCAAGCAGATCCAGCACACGCTGGGACGCTGGAAGGGGATGATGCAGGAGAACCTGCAACAGACCCGCACATGTGCCGAGATGACCCGCCAGGGCGCCAGCAGCCTCCATACCGTGCTGGCAGAGATAGAGCTGGTCACCGAACACTCCACCCAGATCGCCACCGCTGCAGAGCAACAACAAGCTGTAGTGGAGGAGATCAGCCGCAGCATCCACCAGATCTCCGAGTACTCCCACGCCAACAGTCAGAAGATGCTGGATGTCGATCACTCCAGTCAGGCTCTGCTGGAACGGGCCAAGCAACTGAAGGGGCTTAGTCAGACCTTCGGCTGAATCATTGCCAGCCCCATGACAGAAGCGCCACAATGGCGCTTCTGTTGTTTTTGACGAATCGGGTTTATGAGCATTGAATCAAGTCCTGTCCCATTGAACAAAGCTGCCCGTATCGAAGCGATCATCGCCCTGATCCCGGCAGGCCGGGTGGTCAGCTATGGTCAGGTGGCCGATCTGGCCGGGTTGCCCGGACGGGCAAGACTGGTGGGCAAGGTGCTGCGGGAAACCGACAAGGTACTGCCGTGGCATCGGGTGCTGAGCGCGGCGGGCACCATCTCGTTACCGAAAGGATCGCAAGGCTTTGCCGAACAGACGGGACGCCTGCAGCAAGAAGGGGTCGTGGTGATCGGTGGGCGGGTCAGAATGAAGCAGTGGCAATGGCAGCCCGATCTGGCCGAGCTGCTTTTTCTACTGCCGTTTTGAGGGGATCACAGCCGGGTCACTCCAGCGGCGCCAGGATCTCGTCGCTGCGCACCTGCACCGGTATGGTCTCATCCGCGCGCTGCAGCAGCACCAGCAGGCTCTGCCGGTCAACCTCCAGCACATAGGCCGCCCCTTCCCGAGTCATGCAGCTCATGCCCGGCCGGATCTCGTTAATCTCCATCTCAACCTCCTTGTCTACTTCGCGATTGACGACAGCTGCACTCCTTGCAGCTGTCTCAGTATACCGCTATCCATAAGCAAAGAGGCCCCTTGTCGGGGCCTCTTTTCATCAGGCTTTTTTAGCCTTTGGCAAACTCTCTTGCCAGGTACCGTTGTCGTAGTGAGCGGTCCAACCGGTCGCCTTGCCGTTGACCTCGCTCATCACGTACTGCTCCTTGGTCTTGCGACTGAAACGTACGATGGCGGGGTTGCCGTCCGGATCGGTGAGCGGGGCACCGGCCAGATACTTGTGCTTGGCGGAGATTCGATCCTTGAAGCGCTTGAGCTCTTCCACCAGCGGCGCGCGGGTCTCGCGGGATTTGGGGAAGTTGCTGGCCGCCAGGAACAGACCGGCAGCCCCGTCACGCAGCACAAAGTGAGCATCGGACTGGGTGCACTTGAGCTCCGGCAGCGGCACCGGATCCTCCTTCGGCGGCGCGATGTCGCCGTTTTTCAGGATCTTGCGGGTGTTCTTGCAGGTCTCGTTGGTGCAGCCCATGTACTTGCCGAAACGGCCGTTCTTGAGCTGCATCTCGGCTCCGCAACGGTCGCACTCGATGCTCGGCCCTTCGTAGCCCTTGAGCTTGAACTGGCCCTTCTCGATCTCGTAGCCATCGCAATCCGGGTTGCGACCACAGACGTGCAGCTTGCGGCTGTCATCGATGATGTAGGCATCCATCGCTGTACCACAGACGCCGCAGCGGTGCTTGGCGCGCAGCGCTTCGGTTTCCGCCTCTTCACCGTCAGTAGCGGAGACAAACTCGTCGGCAGAGACCAGGTTGATGGTCTTCTTGCAGCGCTCTTTCGGCGGCAGGGCATAGCCGGAGCAGCCGAGGAACACGCCGGTGGTGGCGGTACGAATACCCATCTTGCGGCCGCAATCCGGGCAGTCGATGTCGGTCATCACCATCTGGTTGGCACGCATGCCGCCCTCTTCGGGCGCCTTGTCAGCCTTCTCCAGCTCCTGGGTAAACTCGGCGTAGAAGGCGTCCAGCACCTTCTTCCACTCAAGGCTTCCTTCGGCGATGCCATCGAGCTTGTCTTCCATCTTGGCGGTGAACTCGTAGTTCATCAGCTCGACGAAGTTCTCCACCAGACGGTCGGTGACGATCTCGCCCATCTTCTCGGCGAAGAAACGGCGGCTCTCGACCCGCACATAACCGCGATCAACGATGGTGGAGATGATGGAGGCGTAGGTTGACGGACGGCCGATGCCGCGTTTTTCCAGCTCGCGCACCAGCGCAGCTTCAGTGAAACGAGCAGGCGGCTTGGTAAAGTGCTGGCGCGGATCCAACTTGACCAGTTTCAGCACCTCGCCCACGGTCACCGCCGGCAGCTGGCTATCTTCGCCCTTGCGACCCATCGGCGGCAGTGCCTTGGTCCAACCGGCGAAGCGCAGGGTACGGCCACGGGCCTTGAGCTCGAACTCACCCGCCTTGACGGTCAGGGTGGAGGAGTCGTATTGAGCCGGGGTCATCTGGCAGGCAACGAACTGACGCCAGATGAGATCGTACAGACGCATGGCATCCGGCTCCATCCCTTCCAGCATCTCGGCAGTCACCTGTACGTTGGAGGGACGGATCGCTTCGTGCGCTTCCTGGGCATTGGCCTTGGCGCCATACAAATTCGGCTCGGCTGGCAGATAGGCCGCGCCATACTGCTCGCCGATATATTCACGCACCGCCTCAACCGCCTCTTTGCTGAGGTTGGTGGAGTCGGTACGCATATAGGTGATGTAACCCGCTTCATAGAGACGCTGGGCCATCATCATGGTCTTTTTGACCCCGAAGCTCAGACGGGTAGAGGCCGCCTGCTGCAGGGTAGAGGTAATAAACGGCGCGGATGGCTTGGAGCCGGTCGGCTTGTCTTCCCGGTTAACGACCTTGTAGTCGACCCCTTCTAGGGCTGCCACGGCGGCGAAGGTCTCTGCCTGGGTCACCGGCTTGAAGTCGGCACCATTGCGGCTGACCACTTCCATCCGCAGATCGCTCTTGTCGGCGGTCAGCAGGTCGGCATTGAGATCCCAGAACTCGACCGGTACGAACGCCTTGATTTCACGCTCTTTATCGACGATGAGACGCACCGCAACGGACTGTACCCGACCGGCAGAGAGGCCACGAGCCAGCTTTTTCCACAGCAGCGGGGAGACCATGTAACCCACCACGCGGTCGAGGAAACGACGGGCCTGCTGGGCATTGACACGGTCAATATTGAGTTCGGACGGCTGGGCGAACGCCTCCTTGATGGCGCTCTTGGTGATCTCGTTGAACACCACGCGCTTGTAGCGGCTGTCGTCACCACCGATGATCTCGCGCAGGTGCCAGGCGATCGCCTCTCCTTCTCTATCCAAGTCGGTTGCGAGATAGATGGTGTCGGCTTTCTCGGCCAGACTTTGCAACTCGCTGACCACCTTCTCCTTGCCGGGCAAAATCTGGTAGTTGGCCTGCCAGCCAGCGGTCGGATTGATACCCATCCGGGCAAACAGGGCCTTGCGATCCTTGGCAGCCTTCTCGGATTCGCTCAACTTGATGCCGCGAATGACAGGTTTCTTGGGCTCGGTGCTGGCGCTGCCGCTGGTGGGCAGATCGCGAACATGACCAACGCTGGATTTCACCACGTAGTCCTTGCCCAGATATTTGTTGATCGTCTTGGCCTTGGCCGGAGACTCCACTATGACCAGTGATTTGCCCATGCTGTAACTATTATCCTCATTGCACCCGACGGGGTTGGTGTGCGGTTTTGTGGGGCTGTATAAGAGATTTGGCGCGAAAAAGCAATCTTGTGAGCAAATTTGCCTGACCAGCCCGAACCACACGGCTTCTTTTATTGCTTCTTTATTTATTAATGCGAAGGCAACAGGCAGGACGCAACCGCTTTTTCAATTTTCTGCCATACCGCCCCTCTTTTTATATCTGAAACGACATAAAAACGTCTGCTGGTTACCGGCTTGTTACAAAAACATAAAATCTCTTTATAATGGCCCAACCCCGACGCATTGTGCGCGGAAGGAACCGCTACCCATCATAAAAATCGAAAGGATGTACTCAATGAAGCACTTCGAGGTCAATTTCGACGGTCTGGTCGGCCCGACTCATAACTATGCTGGCCTCTCCTACGGCAACGTTGCCTCCCAGAGCAATGCCCAGGAGGCTTCCAATCCGAAAGAGGCCGCCAAACAGGGGCTGCGCAAGATGAAGGCGCTGACCGAGCTTGGCATGACCCAGGGGGTACTGGCACCACAAGAGCGTCCCGATCTCGCCACCCTGCGCCGTCTCGGCTTCACCGGCAACGATGCCCGGGTGCTGGAGCAGGCCGCCAAGCAGGCTCCTGCCGTACTGGCTGCCTGCTATTCGGCCTCCAGCATGTGGACAGCCAACGCCGCCACCGTCTCCCCCAGTGCCGATACCCAGGATGGCCGCATTCACTTCACCCCCGCCAACCTGACCAACAAGTTTCACCGCTCCCTGGAGCCTGACGTCACGGGCCGTATCCTGCGCGCCGTGTTCAACAATGATCGCCACTTCAGCCACCACCTCCATCTGCCGGAGAATGACCACTTCGGCGACGAGGGGGCAGCCAACCACACTCGCCTCTGCCGCGCCTATGGCGAGGCGGGGGTCGAGCTGTTTGTCTATGGCCGCAGTGCCTTTGACTACTCCCGCCCGGCGCCGAAGCGCTACCCGGCCCGCCAGACCCTGGAAGCGAGCCAGGCCATCGCCCGCCTGCATGGCCTTGGCGAGGAGAGCGTGGTGTTTATTCAGCAAAACCCGGAGGTGATCGATCAGGGAGTGTTCCACAACGACGTGATCGCGGTGGGCAACCAGAACGTGCTCTTCTTCCACCAGCAAGCGTTTCTCAACACCGAAGCGGTGCTGGCCGAGATAAGCGGCAAGTTTGGCGAGGGGGATTTGCACTTTATCGAAGTGCCGACTGCCGAGGTATCCGTGCTGGATGCGGTGAAATCCTACCTGTTCAACACCCAGATCCTCACCCTGCCGAGCGGAGAGATGGCCATCATCGCCCCCACCGAGTGCCGCGACAATCCGGCGGTGTCGGCCTATCTTGGCAAGCTGCTGACGCAGGAGACCCCGATCAAAGCGGTCCACTATATGGATGTGAAACAGAGCATGCGCAATGGTGGCGGCCCTGCCTGCCTGCGACTGCGGGTTGCCATGAACGATCAGGAACTCGCCGCGGTCAATCCGGCTTGCCTTATCAACGACAGCCAGTTTGCCCGCCTCGATGGCTGGGTGGATCGCCACTACCGCGACCGCCTAACCCTCGATGACCTGCGGGATCCGGCACTGGTTCAGGAGTCCCGCAGCGCACTGGACGAACTGACCCAGATCCTGAAACTGGGTTCGGTCTACCCGTTCCAGCGCTAGATGTGATGCCCGGCAAGACCGCCAACGCTGGCGGTCTTCTGCTATCTGCCTTCTCTTCAGCGCGATCGCCAACTTGCACGGATGCTGTTTTGTGCAGAAAAGCAGCGCACAACTTGCTGATAAGCTTGAATTTTGAGCTGGATGTATCAAAAAATCGACGAACAGTCATTTTTTACTGCCAGATGCCTCATCAAGGGGTTCACAAAGCCTCTGGATCTGATAGTATGCGCCTCGCACTTGGGGAGGGGTTCCCGAGCGGCCAAAGGGATCAGACTGTAAATCTGACGGCTCTGCCTTCGAAGGTTCGAATCCTTCTCC
>NZ_JAPDCN010000030.1:0-22154 GCF_027706185.1 Aeromonas sp. Y318-3 | reverse complement strand
CAACGAGCGCTATAGCCATCACGCTGCCTCAGATTGCCAATCACATGGGTGACCACTCCGAACAACTCCAGGGAGAGGCTCATACAAGGGTCGATAGGCGCGAACGCCGGATTGGCTGGCAACAACCGCAGCCTCGGCTTGAGCTGCAAGGTCTTGACTGTGAAGCCGCCGTCAAGCAGTGCAATTACCACATCACCATGGCGCGGGGTCAGGCTCTTATCGACCACCAGCAAGTCACCGGGAAAGATGCCAACCCCGGTCATGCTCTCCCCCTCGGCACGCAGATAGAAGGTTGCTGCAGGGTGCGCCACGCAGTGGGTGTTGAGGTCCAACTTCCCTTCCAGATAGTCGCTGGCTGGGCTGGGAAAGCCGCAAGAGGCGCGGTGCAAGAACAGCGGGATGGTCACCTCGGCGGGTGATGGGTCTGGGGTTAACAGCTTCATGGCAACAGCACCTGTATTTATATACAGGCATTATAGCGCACCACCTTTGAACCAGCGCAAGTCTCGCATGCCAGTGATGGCGTACCATGGCGCCAACAAATAACAAAGAGGTCAGTATGAGTCACAATCTGTGTGCCCTACCGAAAGAGCAGCAAGAACGGGTCGAGGTCGAGAAGGCCGCCGCATACGCGGTATGGAAGGAGCGCAACGGTCACTTGGCCAGCGCAGAAAGCGAATCAAGCCAGCATAAGGGTGAACTGGGTAGTTACTTTCTTGAGCAAGTAAGTAGGTACAAACGGGGCTAGCCTTCGGGTTTAATCATCGTCTTGCTCTCAAGAGCATGTTGGTTGAATTGGGGGGATTACCGGGCATGCAGTCGTGACAAGCCCTCAGATGCCGTATCAGCTCTTGAAGCTGGCTGTGGGTTATAGGTAATCAGGAACGCCGGTATGCTAGGCAGAAGCTTGATGGGTCATCTTCTACAACTCGCTACGAAGCTTTAGTACTGACTGAGTTACAGTTATAGCATCGCGTATAATATCAGCCCTAGGTCGATGTTCATCGACCTAGGGCTGTCAGGTTATTAGTCGATAGAGACGAAAAGCTGTGTGGTGTCATCTCCGGCAGCTGTGATATTGCACAGCATTCGTTGAATTATCTCCTCACCAAGAGAAACAGCAGAGAAATCAAATTTCAATCGATAGCTTTTTTCGCTGCGATCTGCCTCCCAATATGACAGTCCCTGATCAAACTGAATTGTCAGTCGTTTACCAGAATGAAGCTGAAGTTGCAGTTGTCGATAATGGGGTAAAGAGCGGAGGCTGAGTACTTCCCCCTCTAGGCCACAGTATTCGAATGCTTGGCGGATGGCTTCATCCCGCTCCTGAGATGAGAGCCAATCATGCCTGCATTGCCAGGGTGTCCGGTTGTCGTTCTTCTGATATTGACGTCCCATAACCCTGATAGCGAAACTTGAACTGCAACGGACTCCCAGCTCATGGATCACATTAACCAAATGATTCACAACTAGCGGACTGCATACATAACGATCTGTATAGGTGACTTCGGTGATGCGGTCTTTGCCCTCAAAAATCTCATTAAGAAGACCTGATTCATTTCTAAGATGATCCCAGAACCTGCCAGCAAAACCATTGAGGGAGCCATCTAACTGGTTGGCTATCTCAATCTTGATAAGCTCGGGGGACTTACCTGGTATTAACTCACTGGTATTTAGCTCGCGGCATATCGGCAAATCAGGTGGGCAACCGCGAACAATCTGCGAGCCAGCAGTGGCTAGATCCCATTCATGCCCTGGAGCAACCAGATCTATATTGTTGCTGGCCCATGCTAGGTTAGCTTGTGGTCCCTGTACTGTGATGTTTAGTGTTAATTCTCCAAGGGCGGGAATGCTTTTGTGCAAATATAACCCAATTCCGTTAAAGGCCAGTTTTGCTAGCCATTCCTTCTGATCTGTTGGCAAGGATTCGAAGGTGCTTTCGAGAAAATGCAACTGCACCTGGTGTCCGGCACGCTCCCAGCTATGTAGTTGATGTCGCATTCGGCGTGCAACGGCAAGATCCCACTCCTCGGAAGGAGCAAGGAGATAGATAGCGATGGTCTTGGGGCTGTCATCTTGCGTGATGGTTCGTTCAACTGCTTCATGCAAGGTGGTAATTTCAGCTTGGCTATGTGGCCCAAATACTTGAAGGGGGATAGGCAGTGCTAAGCCGGTCAGCCAGGTCTGATTTATCCACGCCAAGGCCGCATGGCGATTAAGACGGTCAGCCTCAAAACGTGTATCAAAGCTGAGCAAACAGTGCTGGCACGCATGCGAGCAGTTGCAACTGTTCAGACGTTCTATAACCCGTTGCCACAAGTTTGCGTCATTCAACTGTTCCGCAGCCAGTGTGGTGTAGCCACCACTACGCAAATCAAACACGCGAATTGCTCTAGCGGCTCGGCCCTCTACGCGGATTGGATGGCAGTCACAGCCAAGCTCTTCAGTTTGAATACCAAGTGAAGCGGCAATGGCTTCTCGCAAAGCAACCGCAATTGAATAGCCAGTGACATCATCATCAAGAAACTCTCCGCTCAATGGATCTCGTAGTACTAGTTCCAGTGCATCAGTCAGGCTGTCATGACCTAGATGGATATTCTGCTTTATCTTCCAACTATTGTTGCTGCCGGGGCAGATGTTCTCACCATTATCGTTCTTACCACCGCGCAGCCTCCTGTGTTGGGCTTTTTCGCGGAAAATGGCCGGGAGATACTGTTCATTGGTCGCAGCAGATGGGTCCGGATAGCTCAACATGGGTTCGGCCTTGCCACACTCGAGGCAGATGGCGAAGCCCTTCTGGTTAGCCCCTGAACTGTAGTGAAATAGCTGAGAGTGTTGGCTCGCACGAAACATACCGAACGCTGGATTGGCTAGATAGATCCAGCTAGCAGGCACATTCAGCCAGGGCGCTTTAACTGGTATATATTGCAGTCGGCTGATGTCGTTATGGGGATAATCAAAGAAGTCCACTGCAAATCCGGCTGGCACCAAGTATTCATGAATCTGGTCGCGCTCAATCGGGTATCCACACTCTTGACAGTTGAGTTCTAGACCTGGGTTGATTGCCGTATCACTGGCCCCACAGTGCCCACAACGCCAAGCCTTCTTGAATAGCTGTAGCTCCTTGATGTTTTCGACAGAGGCAGGTGCGTGCCAGTTGAGAGTGATGCCAGATGACTTGTACACCAAGCCATCCATGACCAGCTCGGCACCGGGAGCATATTCTCTCAATCCAGTAATACGATCTCGGGAGGCAAGCGAACGATAGCGTGCTCGATTGTCCTCCCGTTGGCCCTTTTCATCCAGCTTCAAGGTCTGCATACAGCGATTATCAAAGCTGACAATATCTGTCGGAAAACCATAACCTGGCAGGAAACGCTTATCTGCCAGTTCGCTAAGAAGATATTCATTTTCTATCCGGTTTAGTTGCGCGTCCATGGCTCGATAGGCGGCAGCTTTCTTGTCTTCGACTTGCTGCAGTTGCGATCGACTTGCTTCATGTTCCTGCAACCATGACTGTGTAATCTCAACAACTCGATTACTTGCTCGTTTTAACAGTTCTGATTGTGGAGTTGAATTGAGAATGCTACGCCGGGTAATGTCCTTGATCGCTTGAGAGATAAGAGCATCGGCTCCAAGCGCCTGACTCTCACACCACAGAGCGAAGCGTTTGGAAAGAGACATAGGCATCCCGTTATCAAGGAAGAAAGCCCCTGAAGTCATCGACTTGATCTCTTCGGCAGCGATAACGTGCTTGAGCCAATGAGATAATAACCAAGCGTTGATATGGCGTTGTATCAGTTCAGGGCTTTGCAGTGACACCTTGGGCATACGCATCGCTGTGGTAAATGGCCAAAGAGGGTTATTGAATACGCTTTGGTCATGAGGAGTATTTTTACAAACAGCAAGTGCCAAAGATCTCCCTTCACGGCGTCGGCCTGCTCGACCAGCCCGTTGCAAGTAGTTTGCTGGGTGAGGAGGTACGTTATTCATTGCTACTACGCTGATACCACCAATATCTACACCCATTTCCATGGTGGTTGAACAGCTTAGTAAATTCAGTTTTCCGGCTTTGAATTGATCCTCGTATTTATCCAGTTTGTTTTTTGGTTGCTGGGCGGAATGTTCTGCAGCACAGAAGTAATTCCCACCTTCGTTGATCAAATCTGAAACATCAGACCAAAGTGCACTTTCGCGTAATTTTTGTATTTCTGGTTGGTTATTAAGCCAATCGCGGATGCCCAGCAAGCCTTGATCACCAGAAGTATGCAGGAGTGATTCAGGAGGCCTCGGCATTGTGTAAGGCACCACTTTCACAACCATCTCCCGATCGGTGCGAGGTGTATAGGGGCTTAGCCCTTCGAACGGAGTATCAATAAATCGCCTTGATACCGGACAGAAATAGACCTCATGGGGCAGCCGGAAGCTTATTCCCCTCAAGTCGAGTTGATAACCATCACCGGAAGAGATTAACAATTTTGCGTGCTGGGTGAGTGCAACCCATGCCTCGTTTAGAATCGAATCGATCTGATCCTGGTGCAAAGTGGGAGACCAATTAAACGCCTTGCAGAGCAACAGAATTGCTCGTGATTGAACACCGTTGAGGGTGTTGACGGTCGGCCATCGCATATAGCGTCCGGACAGCTTTTCAGTTTTACCTTGTTGAACGGGGGGGACTACCCACTTGGGGCGGATTCGTGCGCCAATCAGCGATTGCCAGCGTATATCTATGTTCAGGATCGTGTTTTCACGAACGAAGAAGTCCAGTAGTACCTTCAGATATGTACGCCAAGACTCAATAGATAGTTCTTTAGTTGAGTGTGGTGGCCAACTTATGGGGGGGGAGGTAATGCTCGCCAATTGAGGATAACAAACCTGCACCAGTCCTAGAGTTTCCAAGCTGTTGGCACGTTTGGGACGACGATAAAACTCACGGGCCAGTAGCATCCCAGCGAGGGCAATACTGTCTTGTCGGCTGAAAGTATTGGGTGCCAAGCTGCGATAGTAGTCCAACATGCCCATTTGCAGCTCTGGAGTGCCAGCAAGATGGTTCACCATGTCCGTCCAACTGATTTCGGCTCCTTTACCTGCATCAGCCTGTTGTGCCAATAAGCTGTTTAAGTGTTTTTCTTCAATACGCCCTATTTTTTGCTTGGCTTTAAGCTGAAGTAACTCCTGAAGATCCTGTAAATCTTCCGCAGTAAGAGCATTGGTTGGCTGCGCTTGCAATAACCTGTGATACACCAGTCCTCGGATGCGATTGCGTTCGGAGTCCTGCTGCAATTTGACAGCGATGCGAGCAGTTCCTTGGCGGCTATCGGTAAACGAAATCAGTTTCCGGCCTTGGAAGGGCTTGCCAGAGGGCTGTGGATCTTGCGGACAAAACTCCAGCAAGGTGCCGATCACTGTGCTTAATGTAAAGGGAGTACCAATGCGCGCAGGGCGAAGCAAGCTACGTCCACTAATTGAGGAACCGCAACAAGGGCATTCATTCTGGGTGCTCCTGAATACTTCTAGCTTGATATAGTCATCCTTGGGACCATCAAATTTTAGCCTCTGACTACATCGATCCAAATACTCTGGAGAGCTACCGTCAACAACACGATTGGTGATCAAGGAGTGGCTTAATAATTCATTATCTTTATCCGGTACGTCGGTATCCGATGACTCCTCATCCAAAGAAAACTCATCGATTTGTTGTTGTGACGGGTCTATCAGCTTGCCTTGACTGGTGGTTGAAGTTTGCAGAAAGCTCTCATTACACTCTTCGCAGGAGACCAGTGGCATAAGAGGAGCTCCACAGCTGCAATGGGTTCTATCTTCCAGATACACCATGCCGAATGGCCATTGCGGATGTGCCAGTGGTGTGTTGGCTTTATGTGCGCAGTTACGGTCAACACAGGCGCGAATTGCTGGTATCACATTGTGAAAAAGGTGTGCTCGTAACGGTAAGAACGATAGCCCTTCGGCATTTTTTGTCCCTGACATCAGGTCGAGCCAGGTAAGCAGTTGTTTTTTAGACAACCCCGAGGTTCGTACTAACTCCTGTAGACTTTGTGGCTTTGATTGTCCGTCCGTAATGAACAAAGAACGGATCCGAAGGGCTGTTGGGCTGGCTTCAAGGCGTTGGTAGCGTAGCGTTGATTGTTCATGCTCACTCTCAATTGCTGCAATTACGTCGGGATTGTCTTGTTCCAAATGTGGTTTGACTTTGTGCAAAGCTGGAATGTCCCGATGGCCTTGAACAACATGTACCTGCTCTGGTGCTACACCGCCGATATCAGCAAGGAAATTGCGCAGGTTTTCGATGGTTTTGGTATCCGAGCCGAATGTGGCCGAAGTGGCAACGAAACGCACATCCTGCGGTTTAACCTGAAAAGCCAGCATTACACGGCGAAGTAGCAGCGCCATCTCAGCAGCTTGTGAGCCGATATGCGTGTGTGCTTCGTCAAGAATGATCCAGCGCAGTTTACCTGCTGATTTTTGAAGAATGGGCTCATCTTCTTTACGAATGAGCATGTATTCCAACATGGTGGCATTCGTTACAAGAAGTTGCGGAGGACGCGCTCGCAAGCTCTTGCGATCGATCACCTGGCCCTTGTACTTCTGATCAGATGCTTTTCGCTCATTATCCAGAGCCCCCGTATAAAGACAGTGGCGAATTTGCCCATCGAAACCATCTGTCCAAGCATCCAGGCGATTCTGCTGTGAGTTAATCAACGCATTTAGCGGATAAATGAGCAGAGCGCGGACCCCATCCGGGTCTTCTTTGTTATCAATTTCTTTTGCTAATTGATTGAGTACCGGAACAAGAAAACATTCGGTTTTGCCAGAGCCGGTTCCACTAGTAACAACCAGAGATTGTGGTTCTGGAGCTTAACCATCCCCTCATATGAGCGAGGCGTGGCGCGGCTTCTGAGGTATGATCGCCATCCTTGACCAGCTAATACCCAACAGACTATCCCCATGTTTAACCACGAACTAATCCTCAACCACATCGACGATATATTTGGACAGGACATGCATGCTAAGCGTGTTCTTTCCCTCGCCAATGCTACCCTCGGGGTTATCGAGTCAGGTTCACTGGCCATCCACGCCATCGGTAGTGGCCTCTCCTTGGCCAACGGTCTCGAACGTAAACATGCGGTTAAACAGGTGGATCGCCTGCTCACTAACACCAAGCTCAATGTCTGGAGCCTCTTTGACGATTGGGTGCCCTATGTGGTCGGTGAACGTACCGAGATCGTAGTCTCCATGGACTGGACCGAATTCGATGCCGATGATCACAGTACCTTGGTTATCAGCCTGCAAACCAACCACGGTCGCAGTACTCCGCTGCTGTGGAAAACCCATCGGAAATCGTTGCTCAAAGGGCAACGCAATGCCCATGAGAAAGAGCTGCTCACCAAGCTCAAGCAGACGTTGCCAGAGGGTATCTTCGTGACGGTAGTAGCTGACCGCGGCTTTGGTTACATGGAGCTGTTCGAACGCCTGGAGCAAGAGCTAGGCTTTGCTTATCTCATTAGATTTAAAGGAAATGTTTTGGTTGGTTACCCTGGTGTAGAGCAGGTTCCAGCTCGGGACTGGCTAACGCCGACCGGGCGCACCCGAACCCTCAAAGCGGTGGAGCTAACTGGGCAGCGACAGCCTGTCGAACGGGTCTATTGTTGTCATAAGAGTGGCATGAAAGACGCGTGGTTTCTGGCCAGTAACCGGACCGACCTGAGCGCCGCCAAGGCGTTGCAACTATACGGCCAGCGCTGGGGTATCGAGACCAGTTTTCGTGATATCAAAGATTACAAATTCGGCATGGGTATGGGAGATGTGCACATCAGTAATCCGGTCCGGCGCGACCGACTGTTTTTATTCAGTGCCCTGGCCATCGTCTTGCTGACGCTGCTGGGTAAGGCTGGAGACAGTGTCGGTCTAGAGAGAACGATCAAGGTCAATACCAGCAAGAGCCGAACCTATTCGTTCTTTCGGCAAGGGGTCATCTATTACCAGTTGCTACCTAAAATGAAAGAAGCCAATGCGGTCTTGTTGATGGATAAATTTATCTACTACCTGAAGCAACACCGCTTATATACCCGCACACTTGGAATTATTTGAGTCTCTAAAAATGAGGGGATCTCTGAGGTTCTGGAGAGTTCAATACCTGCCATGCAGCTAGCTGATGGGTGAAAGGATGACGGCTAGCGGGAAAATGATATTCTTTGGCCAACTCTTTTGGCGGTTCAGCCATGGCCTTGGCCAGACGTTGATGAAGTAACTCTCCACCCGCCAGAGAGCCCATGGTTTCACCACTCTCTTTCCAGCCAAAGGTTGGTTCGAAAACTGGGTCTGCTAACCAAGCACCCGGTGTTCCAGGCATCGCCGTCAACTTCTCATGCAGGAATTGACGTAGATGAGCATTATCCAGACCGAGCAGGCCTTGGGCTGCTCGCTCACTGCGCAGACTCAGATTAGTCATCAGGGCGGAAAAATAGTTTTTTTGATAAAGCATCAGATTCATTTCCCAATAGAGTATGTTTGTGCCATGGCTAAACCGGTTTGATAGGCTGCATCAAACCAGACGGTATCGAGTTGGCGAGTCGTTCTCAGACTAAACAAGCGCGCCGGCTCGGACTGCCACAGCAGGCCTTTTCCCGCATATACATCGAAGGCCGCCATAAAAGGCCGCATAACCACACCAAGCTTGAAATCTGTCACTGGCAATTTGCTGCGATCGATCAACATATTTCCATACACGGATCTACGGAGTTCTTCGCGCTCTGCATTACAGAGATCAAGGTCTCGTTGAGTTTCTGGTGGGTTCCGCCGGAACATTTGCTGCATAGCCGAGTTCTCGCCATCGAACAGATTGGCAAGCCAACATTCTGTAAGCATCAACGGGTTTTTCAGGAAGAAACTGGCATCCTGACTATTGAGGCCGAAATGCTGGTGGAAACCTTGTTCAAAAATAAAGCTCAATGCCGGTTGCCAGTGCGCTAAGTACTGGCTCTTGCTATGGATGTCGTTGCGGATTGCCTCGAGTCGTCGGGGATTATCAGCGGGGAGTTGCTGGCGAATTTTTGTAAAGGTACTGGCCCAGTCTTCAGGGGCTATCAATAGCCACTCAAAAGGGAGTTCAGAGGGTAGTCGCTCAGCCATCCGAGTGGAGAAATTGTCCAGAAGTAGAGTAGCCATTGTTAGCGCCAGTGGTTCACGGATCAGCGCTTGGCAAATATCCAGACTAGCCAAAGGCAGGTGATGCAGTTTATCCAGTAGCTGTTCTAGTGTTATCCAATCCTCATTATCTGGATCTGCTGCCATCAACTGGAGGGTGATTCTGAGCATGTTCATTCGTGTCTTGCTGTCGGCCTCGCACAGAGCTTTACGCAGAGGAGAGAAATCATCCGGTGGGCTGATGGTTGTTGGTACTGCGATTGTTGGTCTGCAATGTAGTTGAGATAGGCTGTTTGTATAAACCAGCCATGGCCCAGCAGCATCTGCTGGTAGATCGACTCGCCAATTACCGGTGAATACCTGCTCAGAAAGACTCAATGGCAGGTTGACAGCATCACGCTCTGGTTCAGCCAACGGCAATGCTTGTAAAAGGTCTTCTGCTTGGGTTTGTTCGAGAATGAGCTCGCGAGTGTTATCTCTCAAGGATGCAATCTGATTTTCTAGGCAAATGCGTGTCGAGTATCTCCCGACCTCCAAACAGGCATGCGTCTGATGGCCGTGAATCAGTTCAAGCAAGACGGTGTGATCAAGTATCGGATGGCAGGAAAGCATTTGCTGAATCTTTGGGATTAATTCAAACAAACGAATTTCTCGCACACCGATATATTTGATTTCCTGTGAGAGGCGGCTTCGATTATTGAGCCCGATAGTCGACAGCCGCAACAACCAGTGTGCTGCTCCTTGGGCTGACATCAATATGGCTCTGCATCCGACCAGCTCTTCAATCGTTAATACCTGATTGTTTTCAAGAGGCGTGTTATTACGCAATAAAGTGACGCCATAAGCAGGAAAAGACAGTGTGAGTTTTTGTTCTCCACCTGGCCACTGCAAACTGAGCTGCACTGAGTTGGCTGGGCGAGCAGAGCTGCATTTCAAGTCCAAAATTAAGTCTGAACCATCATGTTTTGCCTTTAATTCTATATCATCGCTTTCAATGCGGATTGGCAGATTAGGCCAATTTACAAGTCGAATGATTCCCTCGTTGGGACTTGTGCCTGGTTTGTAGGTAATCCCAGCATTCTGCGGAAGAATCACGGCACGGGAGCTGAGCAATCGCTGCTGATCTTTTCGCCAGATCAATCGACATAATCCAGATACCTTCCCCTGCTCAAGCCGCTGTTCGATATTCTGTACGTTGGCAAAAAGTTCATGGGAGGGAACATCATAAACATAACCACTCTCCTGAAGGACCCGTAGACGTGGAATGCCACAGAACAGTAATCCAGGCGAGGAGTTTGCCTCGATGGTATTACCCATCCAATGGCTATCAGGCAATGCAGGAACACGGGTAGAAATGTGTACCCTGAATGTCTGACGTTGATAAACGAGCCGCGTGTCACCAGAAGGCAGTTCCATCAATTTCATGCCATTCGATAGATTATTGCAGAGCTCTTGTGCTTCACCTTCTTCGGAAAAGACAATTGTCTTGGGAGGAATGGCAACCAGTGCAGAGTCTCCTTTGAGCCGAGCATCACCCTGTGCAATCAGGCGAGCAAATGGCGGCGTGTTCTCAAAGATCAAAGGCTCATCATGACTTAATTCTTCCCCCCCAGGCAGGTTTGCAATATGTAGTGTGGCCCCCCAACGACTGACAATCAGCTGAGCTGAGTCATGTAAGGCTTGAATCAATGGTAGGGGTTTGGCCATCAGCTGATATTTGTCGCCTCGGAGTAATGCTTCACCTGCAATGTACTCCTGTTCCCCTGCTCGCAAGAGCAGTTGAAAATGGGGTGGTAGCTGCTCGCAGGGAAAGCCAAGTGCACTGGCAACATGCTCACGCTTGGCTTGAGCTTGCATGATAAAAGAGAGTTCATACTGGGGCGGGGAACCATCGGTACTAAAGCGCAACCCTTTTAGGATCTGAAATGGTGTCTGCTTCGACTGAGGAGTGATACTGACTACGCTTCTGACCAGTCCTTTGATCAGGCTGGCTGCTGCTTGGCTATCCAGTGTTATGGGAAATATATCCTCCCAGTTTGGGCACTCAGTCTGCAACGTGGCTATGGGATCGGAGGCATCATGAAGTGCATACGTAGCTCGGATATACAGCACAGCTTTGATGAGATTATCCAGCAGCTCATAGACAGGCGACTGTTGATAACAAGCGGGCAGAAGTGCAGCTTGGGCTTCAACCGCTTGACGTAGTTGATCATCCTGAAGGTTGTAGTGCAAAGCTTGTTCGGTGACCATTCGAAGCAGTCTGGCTAGTCCACCTTGAGCTGCTTCCACCAAACGCATTGGCAGACCACCGCTCATGGCGACCAGGCCAATAAAACGTTTGCCTTCTGTTTTGATCGGCGTTTGCAGGCACCATTGTTGATGGCCGTTAATAACCAGATTGCGAATTTTATCGTGGGATAAACTCTTTAATCCCGCAGCTTCGCATAGCGGTCCCCAACGCCATGCTCCGCCTGCATAATCACGTTTCCACCACTCAGCGGCAAATAGTAACCAAGCCGCAGGGTAGTACTTGGATAAATGAACCGTGTCGGCATAATTTTGCAACAGGCGCCGTAATGACTCGAATTCCTCCGTCGAAGTCTTGTATGCGAACAGAGGACGTTCATCAGGATGTTTTAATCCACGTTTTGCTAAAAATTCCAAGATCCATTGGTTAAATTGCACTTTAATATCTCTTTTTTAATTTTGGGATGTACGTCAAAACGACTGAGCTACTGCCATTCAGTCTCAACACGACATGGCTATCACATCCCCATCATTCTCTGTGCGCTTTGCATCCAGGATGCCTTGAATGCCGGATCATTAGCGAACAGCTTATATAGCTCCAGTTCGTCTTTTCTTCGTGCCAGCATGACTTCTCTCATGATCTTCTCGAAGGCCAGCTCGCGGTTAATTGGATCAGTATTATTTTGATATTTTGATTCAAAGTCCGGGTGCTTCTTCACACTATCGAGGATATTCACGAACTTCACCCGCTGCTCTTCCGGTGTCGAGCTCCAGCCCTGGAACCACTTCTCGTTAAAGCTCTTGATGATCTCATCCAGCGGGTCGGTCTCTTTCTCCGTGCCGTGGGCGCCGCGTGGATTAGGGTTTTGTGGCTCCAGCTCAGATTCTTCGTCATCCAGGGTGATCGCATGGTTGAGCTTAACGCGCTGCAGGCCGTAGGAGGAGAGATCCACTGACTCGAGCAACTCATCAAGCAGGTCGGCATCCGGGTCCTGTACTTTGAGTTTGGGGATAAGGAACTTGAGGAACCAGAACAGCTTCTCCCAGGTCAACATGTCGTAAGGCATGATGGCGGCCATTTGGCCGTAGATCTTCACGAACTGCTTGGCCTTGATCTTGATATCGGCCTTCTCTTCGTTACTCAGCTCCAGCTCATGGTTGAAGCGGTCTGCGGCCACATCGATGATGGCGCTGAGCAGTTGAGCATCTTCGTTATTGAAGTAGCGGGCCACAAACTCCTCAACCTCGAACCATTCATAGACACCGGTATCGTCCAGCGCATCTTTGAGCTCATGCAGCACATTGATATCGGTGGCGCCAGAGAGTGAAGTCGCGGTGTAGAAGGGATCGAACGATGCCTTGATCTCTTCAACCGGATTGACGAAATCGAGAATAAAGAGGTCTTCGGTCTTCTTGCCCCATTTGGGGGCTGCGCGGTTAAGGCGGGAGAGCGCCTGCACGCACAGCACACCGCTGAGCTTTTTGTCGACATACATGGCACACAGCTTGGGCTGATCGAAACCGGTCAGGTATTTGTTGGCTACGATGAGCAGGCGATATTCGTCGGTATCAAACTTGTCGCGGGTATCGCCCTCGGCAAAGCCGTTGAGATCAGCCTCGGTGTACTCGACGCCATCCACCTCCTTGCTGCCGGAGAAAGCAATCAGCACTTTGAACGGGTTCCCCATCGCCTCCAGCTGGCGGGTGATGGCCTTGTAATAGCGGATAGCAGAGACAATGTTCTGCGTCACCACCATCCCCTTGCCTTTGCCCTTGAGCTTCTTGGCATTCACCACATGGGGGATGAAGTGCTCGAGCATGATCTCGGCCTTGACGTCGATCGTCTCCTGGCTGCCTTCTACATAAGCCCGCAGTTTCTTCTGCGCCTTCTTGCTGTCAAATAGCGGGTTCTCTTCGATGGACTTACTGATCTCGTAGTAGCTGCGATAGGTGGTGTAGTTGGCCACTACATCGAGGATAAAGCCCTCCTCAATGGCCTGCTTCATCGAATAGAGGTGAAACGGCTGGAAGGTGCCATCCGGCTGCAACTGGCCGAACTTCTCCAACGTGGTGTTCTTCGGCGTGGCAGTAAAAGCGAAATAGGAGGCGTTGCCACGCATCTTGCGCGAGCGCATGGCCTGCAGGATCAGGTCCTGAGTGTCCTCCACCTCCTCGTCCTGCAGCTTGCCCATCGCCGCGTTCATCTTGCCGTGGGCATCACCGGATTGTGAGCTGTGCGCCTCATCGATGATCACCGCAAAACGTTTATCGCTCAGATCGCTGATGCCATCGACGATAAACGGGAATTTCTGGATGGTGGTGATGATGATCTTCTTACCATTCTCGAGGGCTGACTTGAGCTCGGATGACTTGTTGGCAGGCGCAATGATGTTCTTGACCTCGGAGAACTCCTTGATGTTCTCACGCAGCTGTTTGTCCAGCAGTCGCCGGTCGGTGACCACAATGATCGAATCAAACAGCGGCTGATCGACGGCCTTGGCACCATGCACGTCAGTGCTATGAGGGTAAACCTCGATCAGCTGATATGCCGCCCAGGTAATGGAGTTGGATTTGCCAGAGCCCGCCGAGTGCTGAATGAGATAGGTCTGACCGACACCGTGATGAGCGGCATGGTCCACCAGCTTGCGCACCACATCCAGCTGATGGTAGCGGGGGAAGAACAGGGTGCGCTTGCTCAGCAACTCTTTGGCGGACCCATCCAGACGCACAAAGTGCTGGATGATATTGGCCAGGCTCTCCTTGCTAAAGACCTCTTGCCACAGGTAAGCGCTCTTATGGCCATAGGGGTTGGGTGGATTACCCTTGCCATGGCGATGTCCCTTGTTAAAGGGTAGAAAGAAGGTCGCCTTGCCAGCCAGCTTGGTGGTCATATAGACCTCGTCGGTATCCACCGCCATATGCACCAGACAACGACCAAAGTGCAGCAGGGGTTGGCTGATATCGCGATCTTCACGGTATTGCTTCTGGCCGTGATAGTAGGCGTTCTGGCCAGTCCAGTGGTTTTTCAGCTCAAGGGTTATCAGCGGGATGCCGTTGATAAACAGCACCATGTCGATCTCTTGCTTGGGGTTTTGCGCCGAGTAGGCCACCTGCCGGGTGCAGCTAAAGAGGTTGGCAGCAAAATCCTGGCTTACCGTCGCGCTACTGCTGGCCAGCGGTGCCGGATACATCAAGGTCAGGTGAGCATCATCAACGCTCAGGCCCTTTTTCAGCAGATGCAGCACCCCCTGCTTTTTAATGATGCGGTCGAAGCGCTCGAGCACCTTGCGTTGCCAGTCGTGGGGATGATGCTGCTGAAGTTTGGCCAGCTCCATGGCCTGGGTGGTTTCAAGAAACTGCCAGAACAGCCGCTTATCGATGGCGTACTGCTTGTCAAAATCGCAGGCCTGCCCCAACACAAAACCATGGTGTGGCTTGGCGTAGACGGCGGCCCCCTCGCCAATGTCATTACCGAGGGTTTCCAGACACTGGCCGGTCAGGGCCTGCTCGATGGCCGCTTCAAGGGCCTGTTCTTTGGTGTTGCTGACCATCAATACTCCCTGCTCTCTTGTTCTTGTTTACCTGCCCCTGGCCATCTTGACTTGGCACTGAAAAAGCCACATCCCCCAAGGCTTTGCTCATATCGAGCTATACCAGCCAGACTCTGTCACTAGCACGTCTGGCTGGGCATGGCTAGACCACCTTAATCTTGCCAGTGACGGCACTATTAATTAGGGTGGTTTTGTATTCCTTTAACATCGTTATTTGCTGTTCTTGTAGAAAAAGAGCTTTGTCAATGTTCTTAGATTCTTTTTGAACATAATCAATGATGCGGTTTTGTTCCTCGAATGATGGGAACCCTATCGCCATATCGAAGAACATATGGCCATAAAATCTCAGACGCGATGAATGTAGACCCGTTGAAACTTGATTGTAGTGTTCAATATAGCTTTTTGACTTTAACAAGTGTTCTAAAAAAACTGGGTTAAAAGTGTTTTGAGTTTTTTCTCTGAAAACACCATATGACGGGCTGACAATTCCTTCTCTGTCAGATACACCTAACGCCCCCATCCAAGCCCACATGATGTTAATCACGAGGTCGTTTTTTTTACATGTTTTCGAGCCTGAATAATCCTCCGCCATAAACATGTTTACATTCTTTTCTGAACGAGGCGTGACACCTGTTATATGAGAAACAGAGAGTAATTCTTCATCACCATTGACTGAGCGCTCATTAATTTCATTGAACAAATACTTGGCGCGTTTTATACACCAATGTGCCGGAATCGTACCGACCCACGCCACGCCGGAATCTTTCATCGGTACAGTAGGGTCGAGGCCTTGGGTGACGGCCTGCTGGATCAGGATCTGCTTGCGCTCGTTGAGCAGCGCGATCTGCTGCTCCTTGATCGCAATGGCCTCGTCTATCTGGGCGGTTTTCGCATCCAGAAAATTGGCGATGGCGGTTTGTTCATTATACGGAGGCAAAGCAATAACCGTTCTCCTCAAATGAGGCCAATATAAATTTCTCTGGATAGTTCCAACACCTTTTGAGCAGATAAGATATTGTGACACCATGCTTCCATCACGGAAAAGATAATTGGCATATTTAGGGTTTATCTCTTTAGATAGAGATAATACTAGATATGCTGGGCTAACGATTCCAATATATTCAGAAACGCCAACAGAACCTCTCCAAGCTTGCTGGTTATTTAATACGAAGTCGCCTTTTTCTACAAATTGATATTTTGATAGGTCAAGACTGGTAACGTTTGTGCGTTTTTCATCTACATCACTAAATTTAATCACCCCTCTATCTAGATAGACGGAGAGTAGTTCCTCATCTTGCTTGTTGATGATGGATTTTATTTTTGCAATTCTTAATAAAGGGTAAATGTCCCAGCAAGAGGGGATATCTCCAAAGAATGGATTGCCACTCCATTTATACGTTTTATATTTTTGCATTGCAGTCAGCGTCATTTTTATCGTCTCCTGCTTATGCCTTCGATTGCTCTGTAGTAAGCCCCAGGATCTGGGCAATCAAGCCATCGGCCTGCTGTTCCAGCGTCAGGATCTCCTGGGCGACTGTCTCGAGTGAACGCAGCGGTTTATGGCGGTAGAAATATTTGTTAAAGCTGATCTCATAGCCGATTTTCACCGATTCCATATTGAGCCAGGCCTCTGCAACATGGGGCTGTACCTCGTCGATAAAGTACTGGTAGATGCTCTGGGTAAGTGGCACCGATTCGCTATCGCGCAGATCGCTGCTGCTCTCATAGGTGACGAACTCGCCTTTCTTACCAGTAGGGTAATAACCAAAGTCGTGCAGGTCGGCCTCTTCACAGCTGTAGAGCTCCAGCAGTTCACCCAGCTTGTCGGCACTGAGTTTCACCACCTTTTTCACCACCTTGGCGGCGGCTTCGTCATACCAGCTCACGGCATTGAACAGCGCATTTTTTTCTGTGACTGAGAGTTTGAGCTTATGGGCCTTGAGCGTTGCTTCGACTTGCGCCTTAAACAGGTTGAAGTCGTTAAACTCGGCTTCACCGATCTCCTGCATCAGGGTATGAGCCGTATCGAACAGAGTGCGGGCTGCACACCAGAAATCGGTGCTCAGCAGCTTCTCTTTGGCCTTGTTGTTCAGACTTATCTCGTTTTTCTCGCACCACTCGAGGATCTGCTTGCTGTGCTCGGTCAGGAACCCATCCTGATAGACCTGCTCGCCATACTCGGCAAAGCAGTGTGCCATCACCTCGTTTAAGGATTTGTCAAAACGCAGCGCGTTGAGACGATCACTACTGAACTGGGCCTTGCGGCGATCCGGGCGCTCCACCGTCACCTTGTAGTAACCAAAGTCCTCGTTTTTAAACACCTTACTGGCGATGCCGATTGGATCGTCATTGCTATCCAGCTGGCGTTCTACATCGGCACAGGCGAGATAGGTGTTGGTGATCTCCTCGATATGTTCGGGAGAGAATTCGCAATTTTTGTCACCCAGGTTCTTGCGCAGTTTGCGATAGAGCAGGCTGGCATCGATAAGCTGCACCTTGCCTTGCCGATGGGCAGGCTTGTGGTTGTTGAGCAGCCAGATATAGGTGGTGATGCCGGTGTTATAGAACAGGTTGTTTGGTAGCTGGACAATGGCCTCGAGCATGTCGTTTTCGATAAGGTAGCGACGGATATTGCTCTCGCCACTGCCCGCATCGCCAGTAAACAGGCTGGAGCCGTTATGCACCGAGGCGATACGGCTACCCAGCGGGCTTACCGATGGGGACTTCATCTTGTTGACCATTTCCATCAGGAACAGCAACTGACCATCGCTGGAGCGTGGGGTCGCATCACAGCCTTTGGGATCGACCACACCCCAGTAATCGGCCAGTTTTACCTTGAAGCGGCTGTCGATCACATCACTGCCATCTTTGATGTGCTTTTGCTCTGACGCCCAGCTTTTACCGTAGGGGGGGTTGGAGAGCATAAAGTCAAAGCGCATATGGGCGAATTCATCGGTGGACAGGGTGGAGCCCACCTTGATGTTGGCCGGGTCATTGCCCCGGATCATCATGTCGGACTTACAAATCGCGTAAGTCTCGTCGTTGATCTCCTTGCCATAGAGGTGAATATCACGGCTGACACCGGTAGCCGGGTATTTCTCTTCGATAAAGCCTTGGGATTCGGTCAGCATGCCACCGCTACCACAGGCAGGGTCATAGATCGTCATGGTGAGCGGCAGTTGATCCTTGATGGGATCAAAGACCAGGTGGGTCATCAGCTCGATCACCTCGCGCGGGGTGAAGTGTTCCCCGGCCTCTTCGTTGTTCTCTTCGTTGAATTTGCGGATCAGCTCTTCAAACACATACCCCATCCCGAGGTTGCTGAGGGCGGGCAGCTTGTTGCCTTCCGGATCTTCAATATCGTTGGGAGTGAGGTTGATATAGGGGGAGACGAACTTCTCAATCACATCGAGCAGCACCTGCTTGTCAGCCATATGGCGGATCTGTGCCTTGAGGTTAAAGCAGTTGACGATCTCCTTGACGTTATCGCTGAAGCCATTGAGGTATTCATTGACGTTTGTCAGCAGGATCTGCTGGTTGTTGGTGGCTGCGTTCAACAGGGATTTGAGCGTCCACTTGGAGATGTTGTAGAAGACATAACCAGAAGCGGCCTTGAGCGGCTCTTCGTCCAGCTCGACTGCGTTCATCTCCTGCTGCTGGAAGCGGACCTCTTCCAGGACTGCTTCCTTGGTGGGTTCGAGCAGGGTATCCAGGCGGCGCAATACCACCATCGGCAAGATCACATCGCGGTATTTGCCACGGACGTAAACGTCGCGCAGGCAGTCGTCGGCGATGTTCCAGATAAAAGAGACGAGTTTGTTATGAACACTGTGATCCATGTTGTTTTCCTGTCTCCGAGTTACCCCGGAATGCAAAAAGTGTGGCCTGAGGGATTAACCGCATACGCATGGCTCTTGTGTCGCCGGATGATGGGAAGCGATAGCGGATGTCAGGTGGAGGAGTAGCGCCACCGTTTATCACGAGGTTCAAATGGATGTTTTTTCGTGATCGTTCGAGCGGGTTGGCACAGCCTCAAAATGGCCGACAGTTTACCAGAATGGCTGACCGATTGCAGGCAAGCTGCTGTTTTAATTAACAGGGAAATGCGGGACAAAAACAAAGGGAAGGCCATAAATAGCCTTCCCCAAGACCCACACACTTATCACGGACGAGTAGGTGCAAAAATGTTACCACAAGCTGATTTGTGGTCACGCCTTGCGGTCAGGATTGGCGTCCATGTTCGTCGCTGGGTAAATGGCTAAGTAGACATAGCCGTGGCTGCCAAGAGTATCGGCTTCGCAGGTAAAGCCGCCGTGCTGGATAGTGATGCCGTGCTGACGTTGGGCATCCAGTTCGCCGGTCAGCAGCTTGGCTTCCAGTGCCTTGATGATCTCCGGGAAAGCCTGGTCGAGATTGGCTATCTGCGCCTCACTCCATTCACCTATCAGACTGGCTCGATCGGATAGAAAATCGAGCCGGTAGCGACTCTGTATCAGACGAGCGCCAAAGCGTGGAGAGATATCCCGCGGCAGACCCCAGCTGATGCTGGGGAGCGGTGTGAGAGTCTGGAGTTCTGGAGAGTGTGTGGGATGGGTAGTGGTCATGATTAGCGATACCTCAGTTGAATGTCTATACAGGTGCCGGGCACGTTGTGGCGCTGGCGTAGTCTGGCTAGGTGCTCAGGGAGGTCTGTCAGGCTTGCCAGTCGCCCTCGGTAGAGCCGTGAGAGGTTGACGTAGTCGGGATGGCTCACGGTGATGGTCATCTGATGCCCTGGCTGCCAACGGCCAAACATACGGGCTTTGGCCTCTTTGATGGTGGTGATGCCGGGAGCGGGCAACGTCTGCCGGTTGCGCAGATGTAGTTTGTTGAGTTCGGGAGCATAGCGATGCACCTCGAGCCCGGTGATAAGACGGGTCATGTTCGGTGACTCCAATGATGCAAAGGGCCAGCCTGTGAGGGCTGGCCCTTTATGCTGTTTGTGGATGAGCGAGACAGTGGTGCGTCAACGAGCTCAGTCAGTCGCCTCGTTGATAACCGGCTTGCAATTGAGCCGGTCCAGCAGGTGCCGTGAGCCGTACTGGGCCACCAGCCGGTCTATGGCCATCTGGGCGCAGGCTGTTCTGCTGGGCTTATTCTCAGGGATTGCGTAACGCGCAGTGAGCCAACTGCCGAGCAGCGCGATGCGATAGCCGCTCGGGATGTGGGTGAGTGAGGTGCCGATGCCCCTCCCGTGAATGAGGAAGGGCACGGCTTGGCCACCGATGTCGATATCCATGCGCTGGCCCTTGAGTTCGAAGGTGGTGAGCTCGCCGGTTTGCGGATGTTTGCCGGGCACCCGGATGGTGATGTTTTTCGCCATGTCACACCTCCGGTTTGGCTTCAAAGTGGTGGGTCACAACGCCCGCCTCCGGATCGATGCTGATAAACGCCGGGGCTTGTGGGTGGTACTGGTAGAGCCGCGCCAGCTCGGCACGAAACGCCTCGACGTTTGGCGCAATCACATGACTGGTATCCCCCTCGGCGTAGGTAAAGGTCTCTAGCTTCTCCGTGTGAATCCAGATGCCGAAATACCAGGCGTCTTCCTCGGTATCGTATTGCTGCCAGCCCTGGGCCAACAGCGTGCGGTCGTAGTAGTAACGGTCCGCTTGATGGCTGCCTCGGTCGATGCGGCAACCCGTCACAGTGAGCTCGAACGGGATACGCCCCGCTTGGTGAGCCTTCTTGACCCGGCGCAGCAGCGTGAGGGCTTTGGCTCTGCTACGACCATTACCGAGCGGGTGCTGCTGTCTGGCCCGCAATGCCAGATGGGTCATTATCTTCGGTGCGGTGTTGTGGTTGAGCTGGCCGATAGCGGCGGTGAGTTGTCGGGCGGACAGAGTCTTGTAATCACGTAAGTCATGCATGGTTGGGCTTCCTTCAAATGCATACAGCCCCTCGGAGTGAGGGGCTGTATGGGGTCTTGTGTGTGCTGGTGGCCGTGGCTCAGGTGTGACTACTCCAATCCGGCTTGTCATTACTACCGTGGTTGACGTAGGCCCCGACAATTACCCGTTGCCACTCACCGACCGGCTGACCCGCTGCATTACAGGCGCAGCGAAAGCGGGCGAAGTTAATCTCTCGTGGCAGGTGCTCACGCATATCCCGTGGACTGACAAAGAGCGTGGTCTTGTGCAACACAGGGTTGGGGGCCACCAGCGGGCCACCAATACGTCGCCCCTCCACATCGTGGGCATAGGCAAAGCCCGGCAGCATCAACTGCTGACTGATGAGCTTGGCAAGCCCTGAGTGAGCACACATGGCCTCCGCTACGGAGGCCTGGCTAAAGCTGTCGTTGAATTCGATCATGGGTGTTTCTCCTTTTCCTCCGGTGAACGGTAAGCCGCTGCCAGCAGCGCAAACTGTTCGATCAGGTAACTGATGCTGATGCCCAGTTCATCGCTGACCCCATCCCCCAAACGGTGATGCAGGTGTTCCATGTCATCGGAGATACGTTGGGCTATCTGGGCTGTACCGTCCTGTGGTGAACTCGTCATGGTCAGGGTGATGGAAAGGTTCATCACATCTCTCCCCAGGGTGCTTGCTCCCACAGTGACAGCCGGGTCAGCACGTCTTGTGCGAGAGCCTGTTGCAACTGCTGTAGTACCTTCACAAGCCGAGGTGCCTGCTCAGGGCTCCCGGTCCATTCGCTCGATTGGTACAGGGCGCAGCAGGTGAACTTGTAGAGGGCCACCAGCTCGCTATCGGTGAGTGGAGCCTGGTGGTAACGGTGGGCAGGTTTAAGCGGACTCAGCTTGGTAGAGCGGTGCTGAAGTGGTTGATGACGCCCCAGCTGATAGCGATGCCAGACTGCACGCCGGTTGGCGAGCATCATCAGCCGTACCAGCCGGTCTACCCGCCACGTCCAGGTACTGGTGACATCCATTGGCGAGTTCCACCAGAGGGTGCGCAGCAACTCAAGGATGTAGTGCGGTGGCATCGGGGCATTGCAAAAGCGGTGTAACTGTACGGCAAAGGCTAGGTAATCCTTGCGATCGATCATGAAGGCAGACATGGGGTGATTCCTTGAAATGCAAAAGGCCACCTGCAGTGAGGTGGCCCAGTGGGTAGTGTTGGAATATCCGGATCATGGTGTTGGCGCGGATGATCCGGGTTTGGGGATGCTGGCGTTATTCGTGCGCCTGCTCTGCG
>NZ_JAPDCN010000029.1:0-23919 GCF_027706185.1 Aeromonas sp. Y318-3 | reverse complement strand
TCCCATGCCGAACTCAGAAGTGAAACGCGGTAGCGCCGATGGTAGTGTGGCATTCGCCATGCGAGAGTAGGACACTGTCAGGCACCTATTTAGAAGAGGCCTCCCATTCGGGAGGCCTTTTTGCATTTCTGCGTTCCAAAAATCTGACATGCCGTCGGCATTTTAGTAAAAGTGCTGGGCTATCAAGGGATTGCCCGTTACTCTTTAGCCGTTGCCGATTAACACGTGATGCTGCCAGCGAGGTATTGATGGCTACGTTGAAGGAAATTGCACAGGAAGCGGGGGTTTCTCTCGCCACGGTATCCCGGGTACTGAACGAGGATCCCAGCCTGAGCGTCAAGGAAGAGACCAAGCAGCGGATCTTCGAGATTGCCGAACGGCTGGAGTACAAAACCAGCAGCGCCCGCAAGGGGGTACACAAGAGCAAGCTGCACTTTCTGGTGGTCTATGCCTATCCCCAGAGTACCGAGGTCAACGATCCTTACTATCTCGCTATCCGTTATGGCATCGAGACCCAGAGTGCCCGCCTCAATATCGAGCTGACTCATCTCTACAACTGTGGTGAAGGGCGCGAGCTGAGCGCCGTGGATGGCATTCTGGTTGTCGGCACACTCACAGCCGAACGTCTCGTCCAGCTAAGGGCTTGTTCCAGCCAGCTGGTGTTTGTCGACTGCCGTTCACAGGGAGAGTTCGACTCGGTCGATGTGGATCTCGCCCTGATCAGCCAGCAGGTCGTCGATTACTTCATCGCTCAGGGACACCAGCGCATCGGTTATATCGGTGGCCAGGATGAGAATCCGGATCTGCGCGAACTGGCCTTCCGGGATTATGGTCAGCGGCTGGGGGTGGTGCAAGAGAACGACCTCTATCGTGGGGACTTCTCCAGTGCCTCCGGCTACCAGTTGGCGAAGGAGATGCTGGCGGGTGACTGGCCCAAGGCGCTGTTCGTTGCCTCCGACTCCATCGCCATCGGTGTGCTGCGTGCCATTCATGAGAAGGGACTGGCGATTCCCCAGCAGATCGAGCTTATCAGCGTCAACGATATCCCGACCGCCAAGTTCACCTTCCCGCCGCTCTCTACGGTGCGGATCCACTCCGAGTTGATGGGCTCCCAGGGGGTCAATTTGCTGGTTGAGCGGCTGCGAGACGAGCGGGATATTCCCCTTCGGGTGCTGGTACCGAGCAAGTTGACCCTGCGCGGCACCACTCGCTGATTTTAGTAAAACACTCTGCTTTTTAGTCGCACCATCTTGCGGTGGTGCGACACCTCTCCCAAGTAAACCTCTTTCCCATATCATCCAGTAACTTCATATCATATTGTTTTATAGTTGATTTTATTGCAGTTCAGCCAATGGATATCAACATCTATGCCACTCATCCATATCTTGCCCTCCTTTATCTCCCGCTTCTGATCTCGCTCACAAAACCATCTATTCATTGTGATCAGGTTAAAACTTTACCAATCCAAAGCTGATATTTAGTAAATGTTTATCTAGAGTTTACCCAGTTAACGTTGCCTTGTTCCGGGAGGACATGTGAATAACTGGGAAAACGTCCAATTCGTTGGTGAAAACAGGCTGGCCCCTCGCGCCTACTTCTTCTCTTATGCCGACCACGCGCTGGCGGCCACCATGCAGCGCGAGCTGAGCCGCCGTTTTCTGAGCCTTGGCGGCCAGTGGCAGTTCCACTACTTCGACCACCCCCTGCAGGTACCGGAGGCCTTCTATCACAGCCCCATGAGCGAGTGGGGCCAGATCACCGTGCCCAACATGTGGCAGATGGAAGGGCACGGCAATCTGCAGTACACCGACGAGGGTTTTCCCTTCCCCATCGACGTGCCCTTCGTGCCGACCAACAACCCCACCGGCGCCTATCAGCGCAGCTTCACGCTGAGCCCGGCTTGGGACGGCGAGCAGGTAATCATCAAGTTTGACGGGGTGGAGACCTACTTCGAGGTCTATGTGAACGGCCACTATGTCGGCTTCAGCAAGGGGAGCCGCCTCACCGCCGAGTTCGATATCAGTGCCTACGCCAACATTGGCGAGAACCTGCTGTCGGTACGGGTGATGCAGTGGGCTGACTCCACCTATATCGAAGATCAGGACATGTGGTGGATGGCGGGGATCTTCCGCGACGTCTATCTGGTGGGCAAACCGGCCGCCCATGTGCAGGACTTCTTTATCCGCACCGCGCTGGCTGATGACAACCAGAGCGCTACCCTGAGCTGCGATATCCAGCTCGAGAACCTGGGGGCGGCCGCCCGTGAGCACCGTCTGGTCTGGTCCCTGCTGGATCAAGGCAGCGAGATCGCCAGCGGTTCGCTCGACCATCTCGCCATCGACGGCAAGTGTGATTGCCGCTTCACGCTGGATCTGGCCAGCCCCCATCTGTGGAGCGCCGAAGACCCGTACCTCTACCAGCTGCAACTCTCCCTCTACAACGGTCAGGGCGAGCTGCTGGAGGTGATCCCGCAGCGGGTCGGGGTGCGTGAAATCAAGGTCAAAGATGGCCTCTTCTACGTCAACGGTCACTACCTCAAGCTGCACGGGGTGAACCGTCACGACAACGACCATCTCAAGAGCCGTGCGGTCGGCATGGATCGTGTTGAACGCGATATCGTGCTGATGAAGCAGCACAACCTCAACTCGGTACGTACCGCCCACTACCCGAACGATCCTCGCTTTTACGAGCTGTGCGACCAGTACGGTCTGTTCGTGATGGCGGAGACCGACGTGGAGACCCACGGTTTTGCCAACGTCGGCGATCTCAGCCGCATCACCGACGACTCTTTCTGGGAGCCGGTGTTTGTGGATCGCATCGAGCGCCACGTGCACGCCCAGAAGAATCACCCCTCCATCATCATCTGGTCGCTCGGCAACGAGTCCGGCTACGGCTGCAACATCAGAGCTATGTACCAGCGTTGCAAGGCGATCGACCCGACCCGGCTGGTGCACTACGAAGAGGATCGCGATGCCGAGGTGGTGGATGTGGTCAGTACCATGTATTCCCGCGTCTCCCAGATGAACTGCTTCGGCGAGTTCCCGATGGAGAAGCCGCGCATTATCTGTGAATACGCCCACGCCATGGGCAACGGTCCGGGTGGCCTTAGCGAATACCAGCAGGTGTTCGACCGCCATCCCCACATTCAGGGCCATTACATCTGGGAGTGGTGCGATCACGGCATTCTGGATCAGGACGAGCAGGGCCGCCCGGTCTACAAGTACGGCGGCGACTACGGCGACTACCCCAACAACTACAACTTCTGCATGGATGGCCTCATCTACCCGGATCAGACCCCGGGGCCGGGCCTGCGCGAATACAAACAGGTGATCTGCCCGGTCAAGGTGCGCGCGCTGGATCTGGCGAGCGGCAAGCTGGCGGTCGAAAACCGCTACTGGTTCTCCACTCTCGACGACATCCGCCTGCTGGTCGAGGTGAAGGCCGAGGGCGAACTGCTGGCCAGCCAGCAGATCCGGCTGGAAGGGGTTGCCCCCGGTGCCATCACCGAGTTGCAACTCGAACTGCCATCCCTCGATGGGCGGGAAACCTTCGTCCAGCTGCGGGTCATCAAGGCCACCGCCACCCGCTATAGCGCGGCGGAGCACGAGCTGGGCCAGTACCAGTTCCAGCTGAAAGAGTCGACTCGCCAGCTGCAGCCCTTTGCCAATCCCAACGCCACCCCGTTGCAGATTGCCGACGAGCGCCTCGCGCTGACCTTGAGCGGCAGCGGCTTTGCCCTGCGTTTCTCGCGCCTCGACGGCAAGCTGGTGAGCTGGCAGCAGGATGGTATCGAGCTGATTGAGCGCTCGCCGCGCCTCACCTTCTTCAAGCCGATGATCGACAACCACAAGCAGGAGTACGAGAGCCTGTGGCACCCGAACCACCTGCAGATCATGCAGGAGCACTTCCGTACTCTGAGCTGGCGTCAGCTGGGTGACGCGGTCGAGGTGACGGTCGAGAGCCTGATCGCGCCGCCGGTGTTCGACTTCGGCATGCGCTGCCGCTACGTCTACACCCTGAGCCCGAACGGTCAGCTGCATGTAGCGCTGTCCGGTCAGCCCTACGGCGGTTATGACGACGTCATCCCCAAGATCGGCTTCGAGCTGGGCATTCGTCAGGATCTCGACCGGGTGCACTACTACGGCATGGGGCCGGGCGAAAACTATCAGGACAGCCGCCAGAGCAACTGGATCGACAGCTTCAGCAGCACAGTGGGCGAGATGTGGGAGCACTACCCGTTTCCGCAGGACAACGGCAACCGCCAGCAGGTGCGCTGGGCGACCCTGACCAACCGTCACGGCGCCGGTCTCTACGTGCGGCCCGATGCCCCCATCAACCTGAGCGTCTGGCCCTACAGCTGGGAGCATATCCACGCGGCGCAGCACATCAACGAGCTGGAGCCCTGCGGTTATCTCACCCTCAATCTGGATCACAAGGTGCTGGGGCTGGGCTCCAACTCCTGGGGCTCCGAGGTGCTGGACTCCTGGCGGGTACGCTTCGAGCCGTTCAGCTTCGGCCTGACCCTGCTGCCCATCGCCCGTGGCAACCTCAATCCGGCTGCGCTGGCCGGGCTCGATCTCACCATCAACGGCGGGAGGAACCTCGCATGATCACCCTGGACAACCTGACCCTGTTCAAAAACATCTACCGGGAGGGCAAGAAGTGGGGCCGCTGCGTGGAGGCCATCAACAACCTGCCGAACCTCAAGCCCGGCATCTGCCACTCCATCGGTGACTCCCTCACCTACCGCTTGCAGGAGGGGGCCAGCCCGGCCACCTCACTGTTTGAGGGGCAGCGCCGCTATTTCGACGTCCACTACTACCTGGAAGGGGAAGAGACAGTGGAGTGGGCTGCCAAGTCGGAGTTGCAGGTCGAGCAGGTTTATGACGACACCACAGACCGCGAGTGGCTGGCCGGCGAGGTGCGTGTGCGCCAGAAAGTCGGCAACGGTCAGGTGGTGATCTTCGAGAACGATGAAGCCTACCGTTTCGTCGGCGATGCGCCGGTGCGCAAGGTGATCATCAAGGTCACCGTTGAAGGCGGCTACTTCAAGAACAAATAACAAGCCGCCGGTTCTGCACTGACAAAAGCCGGAAGGGCGGGGCTCACCCTACAAATCATGCCCCGCCATTTCGCCGAGATAACTACAGGTCTGGAGATGCCCCATGTCTGATTCCAAACGCAATACGATAGGCAAGTTTGGTCTGCTGTCGCTCACCTTCGCGGCGGTATTCAGCTTCAACAATGTCATCAACAACAACATCGAGATCGGTCTGGCCTCGGCCCCGATGTTCTTTCTGGCCACCATTTTTTACTTCATTCCGTTTTGCCTCATCATTGCGGAATTTGTGTCACTGAATAAGAACTCCGAAGCGGGTGTTTATGCCTGGGTGAAGAGCTCCCTCGGCGGGCGCTGGGCCTTTATCTCCGCCTACACCTACTGGTTCGTGAACCTCTTCTTCTTCACCTCGCTGCTGCCGCGGGTCATCGCCTACGCCTCCTATGCTTTCCTCGGCTACGAGTACATTCTCACCCCGGTGGCGACCACGGCATTGAGCATGGTGTTGTTTGCCTTTGCCACCTACGTCTCTACCAACGGTGCCAAGATGCTCGGCCCCATCACCTCGGTGACCTCGTCCCTGATGCTGCTGCTGACCCTCTCCTACATCCTGCTGGCAGGTGCGGCACTGGTGGGCGGCGTGCAGCCGGCTGATCCCATCACGGTAGAGGCGATGGTCCCCGATTTCAGCTGGGCCTTCCTTGGCATCACCACCTGGATCTTTATGGCAGCCGGTGGCGCCGAGTCGGTGGCGGTCTACGTCAATGACGTGAAGGGTGGCTCCAAGTCATTCGTGAAGGTGATCATCATCGCCGGGATCTTTATCGGGGTGCTCTACTCCATCGCGTCGTTGTTGATCAACGTGTTCGTGCCGAGCGGTACCCTGAAATATACCGGCGGCTCGGTGCAGGTGTTTGAAGGGCTGGCAGCCTACTTCGGCCTGCCGGAGATCCTGATGAACCGCTTTGTCGGGCTGGTCTCCTTCACCGCCATGTTCGGCTCCCTGCTGATGTGGACGGCGACCCCGGTGAAGATCTTCTTCTCCGAAATCCCGGCCGGCATCTTCGGCAAGAAGACAGTCGAGCTCAACGAGAACGGCGTGCCCGCCCGCGCAGCCTGGATCCAGTACCTCATCGTGCTGCCGCTGATGGTGATCCCGACCTTGGGCTCCAACACAGCGCAGGATCTGATGAACACCGTCATCAACATGACCGCTGCCGCCTCCATGTTGCCGCCGCTGTTCATCATGCTGGCCTACCTCAATCTGCGCCTGAAGCTCGACCACCTGCCGCGGGAGTTCAAGATGGGTTCACGTACCACCGGCATCGCTGTGGTCTCGGTGCTGATCGCCATCTTCTCGGTGGGCTTCCTCGCCTCCACCTTTCCGACCGGCGCCGACATCATGACCATCATCTTCTACAACGTCGGCGGGATTGTGATTTTCCTCGGCTTCGCCTGGTGGAAATACAACAGATACGAGGCCTCCCTCAGTGCCGAAGCGCGTGCCAAAGAGGCCCAGCCGACAGCGCAGGTTGCCATGCAGACGCCATAGCCACTGCATTGAATTCCAATCAAACCGGGTGGCCGTTGGCCACCCGCAACCGTTGAACCAGAAAAGGAAAAGAGCATGAGCGAGACGATCGAGTTTGCCGAATTCAAACGGGTCGAGATGAAGGTGGGCAAGGTGCTGGAGGTGGTGCGTCACCCCGGGGCCGACAAACTCTACATCGTCCAGATCGATGTGGGTGGCGAGCGGCCGCTGCAGACTGTCACCAGTCTGGTGCCTTACTACAGCGAAGAGGAGCTGATGGGCAGCGAGGTGGTGGTACTGACCAACCTCAAGCCCACCAAGATGCGTGGCGAGCGCTCCGAGTGCATGTTGCTCTGCGCCGAGACCCCGGACGAGAGCCAGAGCGTGCTGTTGCAACCGCGGGTGCCGATGGCGCCGGGCACCCCGATCGTCTGACTGGTATTGCGAGCCGGTGCGGTGAGGTTGCACCGGTTCAGCAACGAGGCCGTCCACGCGGCCCGATCATAACAAGAGAGTAAAGCGCGGGGCCGACAGACCCTTGCCGAACACATCACAGAGTCACAGCGCTCCCCGCAGGGAACGCGAGTCCACTGGAGGACACCATGTCTGAATCCGTACGCGGCACCATAGGCAAGTTTGCCCTGTTGTCGATGACCTTTGCCGCCGTGTTCAACGTGCGCAACATCGTCAACAACAACATCGAGCTGGGGCTCAGCTCCGCCCCCATCTTCCTGCTGGCGACCATCGTCTACTTCATTCCGTTCGTTTTCATCATTGCCGAGTTCGTCTCGGCCAACAAAAACTCCGAGTCGGGTATGTACGACTGGCTGAAAAAGCCGCTCGGCACCCGGATGGCCTATCTGGGCTCGTTTCTCTACTGGTTCGTGAACCTGTTCTGGTTCGTCTCCCTACTGCCCAACGTCATCGCCTACGCCTCCTACGCCATGCTGGGCTATGAGTACAGCTTCTCGCCCATGGTCACCTCGATCATCTCCATCGTGCTGTTTGCGGCGGCGACCCACATCTCCACCAAGGGGGCGAGCTGGCTCGGCAAGATTGCCGAAATAGTGGCCTACGGGGTGTTTGCCCTGTTCGCCATCTATGTGCTGGGTGCCCTGATGGCTCTGAGTGGCGATCATGTGCCGGCCCAGCCCATCACGCTGGAGGCGATGACTCCCACCGTCAACTGGGCGACCCTCGGCATCATGTGCTGGATCTTCCAGGCGGCGGGTGGTGCCGAGACCGCAGCGGCCTACCTCAATGACGTGAAGGGCGGCCAGAAGTCCTTCATCAAGGTGATCATCAGCGCCGGTATCGTCATCGGCGCCATGTATGCGGTCGGTTCCCTGTTGGTGAACGTGTTCGTGCCGCGCGAGAGCCTCACCTATGCCGGCGGCATGGTGGAGATCTTCACCGGTATGGCGCAGTATTTCGGGCTCTCCGAGGCGCTGGTGGGCCGCTTCGTCGGCGTGGTGCTGTTTATCGCCATGTTCGGCTCCATGATGATGTGGACCTCGGCGCCGGTGAAGATCCACTTCTCCGAGATCCCGCAGGGGGTTTACGGCGAGAAGACCACCCAGCTCAACGAGCACGGCGTGCCGGTGCGCGCCGCCTGGTGGCAGTTTGTCTTCGTGTTCGCGATGCTGGTGGTCAACGGCTTCGGCTCCGAGTCGGTGCAGCAGATGATGAACACCGCCATCAACCTCACTGCCGGCACCGCCATGTTGCCGCCGATCTTCATCATGGTGGCCTACTTCGTGTTTCGCTGGAAACATGACGACACCCCCCGCGACTTCCGCATGGGCTCGCGCACCTTCGGCATGGCTGTGGTCTCGGTGCTGATCGCCATCTTCGTGGTGAGCATGAGCGCCTCCGCCTTCCCGGCCGGGGTGGATCTGGTGCGCGCCTTCTTCATCAACGTCTTTATGACCGCGGTCTTCTCGGCACTGGCCTACTGGTGGATCTCCCGCTTCGAGAAGCGGCAGGCCCGCAAGCTCGCCGGCAATGAGAAGAAAAGCGGCAACGGCAAGCTGGTCAGCCAGCGCTGATCGGCTGGGGGAAAAAGCGGAACGGGCGGCCTTGGTCGCCCGTTTTTTTATCCATTTAGCCCCGGTTTGGCGCTATCTGGCCGCGGGTCAGCAACTTCCGCTATTCGACAAAGCAAAGGCGTTAAGCATTGATGAACAATTAACCGCTGCACAACGTTGCGCCTCTCCGTTATCGGGGTAAGCTGGAGGTTCGTTTTAGCGGGAGGTGCCAGACATCTCCCGCTCTGTTTCTTGTCCTCCCCAATCCTGACTGTCGCCATGGCAGCAGGATGCCCTTCTGATGGAGACCTTTCGTGCGTCTGGATCCCTTTACTGTTGTGCTGATTGCGGTGGTCACCCTGGCTTCTCTCTTCCCCTGCGAGGGGCAGGTGGCCGTCTGGTTCGGTCTGCTGACCAAGCTGGCGGTGGCGCTCCTGTTCTTCATGCATGGCGCCAAGCTGTCGCGCCAGAACCTGCTGGCAGGTCTCGGCCACTGGCGGCTTCATCTGGTGGTGATGCTCAGCACTTTCGTGCTGTTTCCGCTGCTCGGGCTGCTGCTCACCCCGCTGGTGCCGAGCTGGCTGAGCCCGGCTATCTACCTCGGCTTCCTCTATCTCTGCGCCCTGCCGGCCACAGTGCAGTCGGCCATCGCCTTTACCTCGATGGCAGGGGGCAATGTGTCGGCGGCGGTGTGCAGCGCCTCGGCCTCCAGCATCCTCGGCATCTTCCTCTCGCCGGTGCTGGTGGGGATGATGATCCACGTGCAAGGGGAGGGGATCGACACCTGGCACTCCATCCAGTCCATCATGATGCAGCTGATGCTGCCGTTCGTGGTGGGCCACCTGTCGCGCCCGCTCATTGGCCGCTGGGTCGACAGCCATCGGCCGCTCATCGGCAAGCTGGATCAGAGCTCCATCCTGCTGGTGGTCTACGTCGCCTTCAGCGAGGCGGTGGTGCAGGGGATTTGGCGTCAAGTAAGTTGGTACGATCTGGCCAGTATCGTGCTGCTGAGCTGCGTCTTGCTGGCGCTGGTGCTCTGCTGGAACGTCTGGATCAGCCGTCGTCTCGGTTTCGACAAGGCGGACGAGATCACCATCGTCTTCTGCGGCTCCAAGAAGAGCCTCGCCAACGGGGTGCCGATGGCCAACGTCATGTTCCCGGCCGCCAGCGTCGGTGTCATGGTGTTGCCGCTGATGATCTTCCACCAGATCCAGCTGATGGTCTGCGCCGTGCTGGCCCGCCGCTATCATGAGCAGGGGCATTGATACTCGCGCCATTTTGACTGCCATGAAAAGAGGGAGGCCCGTTGGCCTCCCTCTTTTCATCTGCATGTCGACCGGCGTGCTAGCGTTTGCGCCAGACGGTCAGCTGCGCCACCGTGTGCTGGTATTTGCGGGCGGTCTCGCGGATGACGAAAGGCACATCCCGCGGCGGGCAGTGCTCCTCGAACTCCGCCGCCAGCAGCCGTTGCAGCGCCTGATAGGTGGTGAGCGCCTCGCCGTTTTCACGAATGCCGCCGAGCCAGTTGGCGGGCGGAGTATATTCCGCCAGCCAGGTATAGGGGCTGGTGAGCACCAGCAGGCCACCGCTGCGCAGCCGGGGAGCGATATCCCGCAGGAAGCGGGCGGGCTCCCGCAGCCGGTCGATCAGGTTGGAGGCGAGCACCAGATCGTAGTGGTCATATTTGGGCTTGAGGTTGCAGGCATCCCCCTGACTGAAGTGGATGCGCTCAGCCTGACTCGCCCCCAGCCCGTGGCTCGACAGGCGCGCCTCGCAATACTCCACCAGTTCACCCTCCAGCGGAATGGCGTAGCGGAAGCTGTCCTGGCTGGCGAGGGCCAGCGCCACATCGATGAAGCGGGCCGAGTAGTCGACCCCGTCCACATGCTGGAAGTGGCGAGCCAGTTCGAAACTGGCGCGGCCGGTGGCACAGCCGATATCCAGTGCCCGCTGGTGGTTGCTGCAGAGCTCGCCAGCAAGATCAGCAAGCGTCTTGGCGTAGTTGGCTACCCCGAAGTGGCTCGGGCCGTACTGGAAGTCGAGGTACTGGGCTACGAGCGTGTCGGTTTCATAGGGATTCACGATAACGGGTTCCTGATAACGGGAGACCAGATAGCGGAAACCCGCATGCTGGAAGAAGTGACGCCGGAAGGCGTAACGGGATGATTTGAGCGCTTCGTTACCCGTGCTGATCCAGCTGCCGCCCTTGATCAGGGTGTGCTTGCCATCAAAGGTGGGGGTGGAGAAGTCGTCGTAGAGCGGGTGGATTTTAAAGCCGTCGAAACCGTCGATGGCGGTGCTGGTCCACTGCCAGACATTGCCTACCAGATCGAAGAACTCCCCTTGCGGGCAGGCATCCACTGGGCAGGATGAGGCGAAGCGGGCCAGATTGATATTGCCGGGGGCCTGTGTCCAGTCCGGCTGATCGCCGGGTAGCTGCTCGCGCAACAGCATCCACTCCGCCTCGCTCGGCAGCTGGATGGGAAGTCCGGTCCGAGCCGCCTTCCAGCGGCAGAAGGCAGCAGCCTCCAGCTGGTTGACCTCCACCGGCCAGTCCCATGGCATGGCGACCTGCTCGGTCATCAGCCGCAGCTGCAACTGCCCGGGTTCGGCGGGGTCGCCGACCCAGAAGGTGGGCATCTGCGCCTTGGCGTACTGGCACCAGCCCCATCCCTCCTCATCCCACCACTGTTGCTGGCCGTAGCCACCCGCCTGGACGAAGGCGAGGTACTCGGCATTGCTCACCAGCATGCGGCTGGCCTGAAACGGGGCCAGCTCAATATGGCGCTCGCCATATTCGTTGTCCCAGCCGTAGGTGGCGTCCTGCTTGCCAAGGCGCACCTTGCCGCCGGCCACCGGCAGCAGACTGTTGGCGGGTACCTGATCAATGCGGTGGCGGGCTTCGGGGCAGGCGGGCCAATAAGGCTGCGGCCGCACCCAGGCGAGCGGCAACTGGCGGATGAGCACGCTGGAGGTCTCGAGGTGGATGCGCTCGTGCTCTATCCCCATCAGGATAACCCAGGCCGGGCTCTGCCAGCCGATGGGCAGGGTGAGCGGCATCTGGCGGATGAAATCGCACACCAGCGAACGGACTTTGGCCCGATAGCTGCGCAGCTCGCTGACTTTGGGCCAGTCGTAGTGGGCCTCGTCCAGATCGTCCCAGCTCATCTCGTCCACCCCGATGGCGACCATGGCCTCGATGCGGGCATCCAGCCGCTGGTCGATCAGGCGCGCCGCCAGCAGCTTGTTGATAAAGAAGGCGGCGGTGTGGCCGTAGTAGAAGATGAGCGGGTGGCGCAGGGGGATCGCCTTGTTGAACCAGGCCCGCTCATCGGCCAGACAGTCGAACAGCGAATCGTAGAGATCGAAGGTCTGGCAGAAGTAGGTGAGCAGCTCGCGCCGTTTCTGCTCGGGATCGCTGCCGGTCAGCAGCGGGGTGCGAGTCGGTTCCGGCAGACCGGTGGCGGTGGCATAGAGAGGGCTTGCTTGGGTCACGCTCTGACTCCTTGTTGGCAGTGAAGACTGACAAGACAGTGGTAATGACATTACCGCAATGGAGAGCTTGGTACGCACGAAGTACCACTATTGGCTCAACAGACCGGCAGGGCAATTAAAAACTTCCACGGGCTGTCAGCATAGTGACCGGCAGGGCGACCCGCCAATCAGCCACAATCATATCCGTTCGAGAATGGTTATTTTCACCAAAATATGGTCTAAATGGATCTCTGAATTCTTCGGTTTGTTCTGGGTTTAATGGTTATTTCCTTTTGAATCATTAAGTTAATTTTTGGCTCACGCTTTGCAAAGCATGAAAACCAATTGGCCCTGGATGGCCAACACATAAGGAGGAGAGTAGCGATGAAATGGATGATGGTTGTCATGTTGATGGCGGGGCTCAGTGGGTGTCACTGGCTGGATCAGACCAGAGTGACCGGAACGGGGGCTGTGGTCGAGCGCCAGCAGGTGCTCGGTGACGGGGTGACCCGGGTGCTGGCGGGTGTGCCTGCCACCCTACATCTGGTAGCGGGGGAGCCGCGCGGTATCCTGATCAAGGGGCAGGAGAACCTGCTGCCCTATCTGGTGCTGACCGAGAGCGGTGACAAGCTGGAGATCGAGGTGAAGGAGGGTTACCGGCTCGATCCTACCGAGCCGCTGGAGCTGACCATCACCTTGCCGGTGCTGAACGAACTGGCATTGGCCGGGACCGGCAACGGCGATCTGAGCGGCTTCAAGGGGGATTCGTTGGTGCTGTCGGTGGCCGGTACCGGTGACATCGTCGCCAGTCAGCTGGAGCTGAAACGGCTGGAAGGGAATATTGCTGGCACCGGCAGTCTGGAGCTGGGCAGCGGTTCGGCACAGGCCATCGAGCTGAACATTGCCGGATCTGGCGACGTGCTCGGGAGCGAGATGCGCGGCAACGAGGTAGAGGTCAATATCGCCGGCAGTGGTGATGTGGCGGTACGGGCGCAGGAGACGCTGAAAGTCGGCATCGCCGGCTCAGGCAACATCGCCTACTGGGGCGATCCCAAGGTGGAGCAGCAGATCGCAGGCTCCGGCGGCGTGACCCGAGCGGGCAGCTGATATCAACCGATCACCACAACTGAAACAGGCCCGCAACGGGCCTGTTTTGCTTTTTCCAACACGGCGCTACTCCCTGTGCCATTTGTGCAAATCCTGCATAAGTGATGTTCCGGCCCGCCGGTTTTTCAATACATCCCGCTCCCTAATAATGCGCCTCATCCGCTACGGCGAACTTATCAACTACTGAGGCGTCACTGATGACTACATCATTACCTTTTGCAAATGCCGTGCTCGATGATCAGGCTCTGGTCAGCGGGCTCAAATCCATTCACCCGACCTGGGGCGACATGACGGTCCGCGTGGCCGGCGAAGCCTGGGGCATGCCGCTGCTCGACCAGAAGAGCAAGGCGCTCATCACCATCGCCATCGACCAGATGGCCCTCAACGTCAGCGGTGAAGGTAACCCCTTCGCAGCTCATGTCGATATGGCACTCAAGCAGGGGGCGACCTGGCAGGAGCTTGAAGAGCTGATCGTCTTTGCATCCGTCTATACCGGCTTCAACAAGGGGGCGACCACCATGGGGGCGCTCAACAAATTGCGCCACGAGCGGGGGGATATCTGATGGCCATTCCAGGACTGAAAAAGCCCGATCATATCGGCTTTACCGTGCCCAATCTGGCAGAGGCGATCGCCTTTTTTCGCGACCACTTCGATTTCGAGCTGGCCTATGAGTTCGGGCCCTTTGTGGCGAGTGACAACTGGATGGCGGAGCACCTCAACGTGCATGCCCGCGCCGAGATCACCCGCATTGCAGTGATGAATGCCAAAGGGATCAATTTGGAAATCTTCGAGTATGCCAGCAATATCGAGCGCAACCTCAAGGCTCCCAACAACGCCGATATCGGTGGCCATCATCTCGCCTTCTATGTGGATGACATGGCGGCGGCAGTGGCTTACCTGAAGGAGCGGGGGATCGCCGTGCTGGGCGAGCCGACCTGCATGACGGAGGGGCCGACTGCAGGAGAGTCCTGGGTCTATTTTCTTGCGCCATGGGGCATGCAGCTGGAGCTGGTCTCCTATCCGCAGGGCAAGGCCTATAGCCGTCAATCACCCGTCGCCCTGTTTGATCCACGATGAACGCGCTCCCGGTTTTGCTAATCGTGATGGCCGGCATGGGCCTCTCCTTCGAAGCGGGCCTGCTGGGCCCGCTTGGTGAACAGGTGGGCCATCTGTGGGCCACCCTGAGCATCTTCGGTGTGGGGGCTGCACTGCTCTGGCTGATCCGTTTCTTCACGGTGCGGGGGCCATCCACAGGGTGGCATGGGGTGCCGAAATGGCAGCTGATCGGTGGCTTGCTCGGCCCCGTCTATGTGGTGGCGCTCACTCTCTCGACCCCCATGCTGGGGGTGGCGATGACGATGATCTGCGTCCTGCTGGGGCAGGTGACCAAGAGCTTTGCCATCGACTACTTCGGCTGGTTTGGCATGCAGAAACGGGCAACCCGTCCTCTGCGGCTGGTGGCACTTGGCTGCATCGCGCTGGCGCTGCTGTTTACCTATCTGGGAGCAAACTGATGGTGCTGATTATCGTGTTGGCCATCGTCTCCGGCATGGCGCTCAGCGCCCAGGCGGCGATCAATGGTCAGTTGGGGTCGCGGGTTGGAGTGGTGCAGAGTTCGCTGCTCACCTTCACCATGGGCACTGTGGTGACCGCCCTGCTGATCTTCTTCTTTGAGCCGCCCTATCAGGCGACCCTGCTCAGCGTGCCGAAGTGGCAGCTGGCCGGAGCCCTGTTCGGCATTGTCTACATGGTGGTGATGGTCGCGGCCATTCCACGGGTAGGGGTCGCCATCGCCACTGTGGCCACCATTCTGGGCCAGATGGTGATGAGTCTGGTGATCGATACCATGGGTTGGCTGGGCAATGCCCCCATCCCCCTCAACTACTGGCGCCTTGCCGCCATGATGGCCGTCGCCGCGGCGCTGCTCTGCATCTATCTGGCGAACCGACAACAGGAACAAGTGAATGAGTGAACAGGCAACAACCCTGATGGTCTTTTTCAATCTCAAACCGGGGGCGAACGAGGCGGATTATCTGGCGTGGGCACGGGAGGTCGATCTGCCCACCGTGAACCGGCTCAACAGCGTCACCTCGTTCGAGGTGTTCAAGGGGCTGAAGATGCTGGGGCAACAGAGTGCGTCGCCGTGGGACTACTTCGAAGTGATCCACATCGAGTCGGAGACGCAATTTCTGCAGGAGATCCTGAGTTCGCAGATGCAGCAGGTGATCCGGCAGTTTGAGGCCTTTGCCACGGATGCCCACTTTATCTGCACCCGGAACATCACCACGCTGTAGCCGGCTCGCCAGTGGTGAAGGGGATACCACTCTTGCCACTGGCTTGGCTGCCACAACATCAGAGGCTTTATGAAAAAACAGCTAGGCGAATACCTGCACGTGCTGGCCATCATCTTTCCACTGACACTGCTGATTCCGAGCTGGATGGCGCCGCTGCTGGCGAGATGGCAGCTCGACCCCGCCGCACCCGTCGCGGTGTTGCTCATCGACAGCGTGATCGTGGCCTGCGCCGTCTTTGTCTTGCTGCCGATGCTGCACAAGCTGACCGGCAGGCTGTCTGGCTAAATCTGTCTGGCATCCCAGTAGCAGGGAGTGCCATATTTTCCCGCCAGAAAATCGATCACCACTCTCACCTTGGCGGCGAGCTGGTCGGTCTCCAGATAAAGTGCGCTGATCACCTGCTGCTCCACGCTGGTGGAGACGGTGAACCGGGTCATGATCGGCTTGAGCCGTCCGGTTTTCAGCTCCTCGCCGATGAGCCAGGTGGGGAACACTACAATCCCGGCACCCGCCACCGCGCCGGCAACCAGAGTATCGGCATTGTTGCTGTAGAGGGTGCCGCTCACCTCATAGGGTTGCAGCTGCTCCTGGCCGATGAACCAGCGTTGCAGGCCATTGCTCCCCTTGAAGACCAGACAGTTGTGCTGCACCAGCTCATCCGGACTGGCCGGTTCGCCATGGCGATTGAGGTAGTCGGTGCTGGCCGCCATCACGTAGTGCTGCTGGCCAAACTGTTTCATCCGCAGGGAGGAGTCTTGCGAGATCCCGATGCGGATCAGCAGGTCGATCGACTCGGCCGCCGGATCGACATAGTGATCCGTCTGCTGCAACTCGACCTTGAGCAGGGGGTAGCGCTCCAGCAATTCGGTCAGATAGGGGGCGATGTGCAGCCGGCCAAAGGCGACCGGCGCACTGTTTGGCAAAGGCGACCCCCTCCTCGGTGAGGGAGATGGAGTGGGTATGGCGGTGCAGCAGCTTGGAGCCCACCTTCTCCTCCAACTGCGCCATCTTGCGCGAGACGGACGAAGGGGTCATATCCTGCCGACGCGCCACATCTGAAAAGCTGCCAAACCGGGTGGTCATCAGAAACAGCTTTATCTCCAACAACGAAACGTCGTAGTTCACGGGATTCCTCCTCCATCGCAATCCTCAAGGGTAATCGGCCGACCTTGGCCAGGGCAAGCCGGTATCATGCGGAGGCTGCTACCACTGATGCTCTGCTCTGGCATGCCGTTACCACGAGCAGCAAGGCGGATCTTGTCCGATCACCACAACACCAACTGAAACAGGCCCGTTACGGGCCTGTTTTGATCAGAGGTGGCGGGCGTGAAAGCGCAGGTGCGCCTCGATAAAGCTCGCCACGAAGTAGTAGCTGTGGTCATAGCCCTCGTGGCGGTTGAGCTCCAGTGGCCACTCCTTGCTGGCGGCCACTTCGGCCAGCGCATCGATATGCAACTGCTCGGCGAGGAAGGGATCATCCAGCCCCACATCTACCAACGTTGGTAGCGGTGTAACCGGCTGGTGGCGCAGCAGCTGGCAGGCATCCCACTCCTGCCACAACAGCGGATTGCTGCCGAGGTAGGCGCCGAGCGCCTTCTGGCCCCAGGGGCAGCGGCTCGGGTGGCAGATCGGGCTGAACGCCGAGACCGAGCGGTAGCGACCGGGCTCTCGCAACGCGGCGATCAGCGCACCGTGACCGCCCATGGAGTGGCCACTGATGGCGCGGTGGGTCGAGACCGGGAAGTGGGTCTCTATCAAGTCAGGCAGTTCGCGGGTGACGTAGTCATACATCTGGTAGTGCGCCTGCCAGGGGCTCTGGCTGGCATTGACGTAAAAGCCTGCCCCCATGCCGAGGTCATAACCGGGATCGTCCGCTACGCCGTCGCCGCGGGGGCTGGTGTCCGGCGCCACCAGGGCGATGCCGAGCTCGGCGGCGATACGCTGGGCGCCCGCCTTCTGCATGAAGTTCTCATCGGTGCAGGTGAGGCCGCTGAGCCAGTAGAGCACGGGCACCTTCTGGCCGGTGAGGGCCTGGGGCGGCAGATAGATGGCAAAATTCATCTCGCAGCCGAGCACGCTGGCGTGGTGGCGATAGCGCTTGTGCCAGCCGCCGAAGCTCTTGTTGCTGCTGATAATCTCCAGATTCATCGAAGGACTCCTGCACCCCGCCCACGATGGCGGGCGGGGTGATCATGCTCAGTAGTGGATGACGGTGCGGATGCTCTTGCCTTGGTGCATCAGAGCGAACGCATCGTTGATCTGCTCAAGCCCCATGGTGTGGGTGATGAAGTCATCGAGGCGGAACTCACCCTGCATGTAGCGCTGCACATAGCCCGGCAGCTCGCTGCGACCGCGTACCCCGCCGAAGGCGCTGCCGCGCCAGACCCGACCGGTCACCAGCTGGAACGGACGGGTGCTGATCTCCTGACCCGCTCCGGCGACGCCGATGATGACCGACTCGCCCCAGCCCTTGTGGCAGCACTCCAGCGCCGCACGCATTACCTTGACGTTGCCGATGCACTCGAAGGAGAAGTCGACGCCGCCGTCGGTCAGCTCGACGATCACCTCCTGAATCGGTTTGTCGTAGTCGTTCGGGTTGATGCAGTCGGTGGCGCCCAGCTTGCGGGCCAGCTCGAACTTGCTCTCGTTGATGTCGATGGCGATGATGCGACCGGCCTTGGCCAGACGAGCCCCGATCACCGCCGAGAGGCCGATGCCCCCCAGACCGAAGATGGCGACGCTCTCACCCTCTTTCACCTTGGCGGTGTTCATCACGGCGCCGATGCCGGTGGTGACGCCACAACCGAGCAGACAGACCTCTTCCAGCGGGGCGGCCGGGTCCACCTTGGCGATGGAGATCTCCGGCAGTACCGTGTATTCGCTGAAGGTGGAGGTGCCCATGTAGTGATAGATGGGCTGGCCATCTTTCGAGAAGCGGGTGGTGCCGTCCGGCATCAGCCCCTTACCCTGAGTGGCGCGGATCTTCTGGCAGAGGTTGGTCTTGCCGGATTTGCAGAACTTGCACTCGCCGCACTCGGGGGTGTAGAGCGGGATCACGTGATCCCCCACCTTGACGCTGGTGACCCCTTCGCCGACCGATTCGACGATACCGCCCCCCTCGTGACCGAGAATGCAGGGGAAGACCCCTTCCGGATCCTCACCGGAGAGGGTGAAGGCATCGGTGTGGCAGACGCCGGTGGCGACGATGCGCACCCGCACCTCGCCCGCTTGCGGCGGCATGACCTCGATCTCTTCGATGGAGAGGGGCTGACCCGGGCCCCAGGCGATGGCGGCTTTACACTTGATGCTTTGAACCTGTGCCATGAATGACATCCTTCTTGTTGAGCAGGGTGAACAGAGATGAGTTCGGACATTCAGTGTAGTTTCCCGCCGATTTGGTGATAATGAGGGCAAATCTCAAATCACTTTTACACACAGGTAATAATGTTCGGCTGGGAAGGGATCTGTGAATTTGTCAGCGTGGCGGAGCAGGGGGGCTTTACCCCGGCAGCGCGCAAGCTGGGAGTGTCGGTGGCGCAGGTCAGCCGTCAGGTGGCACAGCTGGAAGATCGGCTGCAGGCCAAGCTGCTGCTGCGCACCACCCGTCAGGTGCGGCTCACCGAGCTTGGCGAGATCTACTATCGCCACTGCCGTCAGCTGCTGGACAACCTCTACGAGGCGGAGCTGGCGGTGGGGCGCCATCAGGCGGTACCGCAGGGCACCCTGCGCATCACGGCCCCCGTCTCCTACGGCGAGAGCCGCATCGCCCCGCTGGTGAATGACTTCATGGTGCGTTTCCCCCAGCTGGAGGTCACTCTCAACCTCACCAACCAGCTGCTGGATCTGGTGCACGAAGGTTACGATCTGGCGCTGCGGCTAGGTCATCTCAAGGATTCGACGCTGGTGGCGCGCAAGCTGGCGCAGCGGGTGCCCTATGTCTGTGCCTCACCGGCTTACACCGCCCGCCACGGCATGCCCAACAGCCTCTCCGAGCTGACTCGCCACACCTGTCTGGTGGGCAACGGCGACGAGTGGCACTTTACTCTGGATGGTCGCCCCCACAGCGTGCGGGTGCGCGGCTTGCTGCAGTGCAACAGTGGTCACGCCCTGCTGGATGCGGCGCTCAAGGGGATCGGCATCATCCAGTTGCCGGACTACTACGTGAGTGACCATCTGGCCCGGGGGGAGCTGATCGAGCTGCTGCCGGAACTGCGGGCCCCGGCGGAGGGGATCTGGGCCCTCTATCCCCATAACCGCCACCTCTCCCCCAAGGTACGGCTGCTGGTGGACTACCTCGCCGAGCGACTGAGCGACCCACACCAACCGGCGCTGGTGATGCCGATAGGTTAGGGCGCTTCCCAGCCGCTGACTTACCGGCGGCGGGCGACAGGTGCGATGGCCGGAAAATAAAAGAGCCCTTGAGGAATCAAGGGCTCTTTTGCAGGTAACAACCGGATGGTCAGTGACCCATCACTCGATGTTCTGGATCTGATTGCGTGATGGACTATAAATAATTATAAAAATCAAGTGCATGATGTAATTTTTCTTATTTTTTAAGAAAAAACTACCCAAAGTACTACCCAGGCAATGGTGATAGCCCCCTGTTTATGCTGAACCATCCCCACGCAGGCCAAGTAGAGGTGGGAAAAGTGGGAAACCGGGAAAACTGGGCCTGGATGTGAGGTGGCAATAGTTGGTGCTTATGTTTTGTCTCTGGCCAGGATTCGTTTCACTTGGTTGACTACCGAGTTAAACGCTGCGCTCTGGTGCTGAGCCCATCCAGAATCGAGTCCGCAATCTGGGCGGGAAATGTATCTGGTAACTGCTGACGGACGGCCGAGATTACTTCATCCAGACTACTTGCCATTTCGTTTAGGATCATTTCCATTTGCACCTTTTCAAATCCAACCGCTTTGGCAGTCTGATAGAAATGGCGAGGAAAAATCTGCTCTATAGCATATTTCTTGCCCTTGGTCGCGGTCAGGCCCATGGCCAGCGTTACATCGCGTGGGTGTAGACCTCGACCACCAAACGCGGGATACATGGAGAGGATGTCGTATAATGGTGTCAGGCGAAAACGCCCTTCCGGTTCGATAAACACCGAGAAATTCTTGGCATGGCCATCGGTTGCAGCCAGTAACCAGAACAGCACCTGAGATTTCATGAACAGGTAGCGATCCTGTTCTGGCGTAGCAGAGCCTAGCAGGATTGTCATGATGTCAGTGATCCCTGGGCCTCCATGGCTCTCGTACTTCCGTGCTGACGGAACATTCAATACCTGACAGAAATCTTCTTGGGGAAGGCGCATGATCCAACTGCGATCTGCAGCGTAACGTCTGTCGAAGCGTTCCACAGCAAGTGCTTTGACTTGGCCGACCTGCATCATGAAGCAGTGAGGTACGGGTAGACCAAACTCCTTGGCAATCAGAGCGCAGATATATTCGTTTTCTACGCTCTGGGAGAGGTCTATCGAGTAGGAGTGGCTTTCAATCTTGCCGATGGGGAGTTTGATAATGTGGGTTGTAGGTGTTGCATTGAGTGGCAAGCACCAACTGCCATCGAGATAGAGCAGCGCTGTCTTTTCTTGTGCCCCGGCGATGGAGATCCGGAACTCCTCTTGCTCCCTGACCATGCCCAAAGGGATTCCTGATTTGTAGCTGGTCAGGATCTGTTCCAGCTCGTCATCGGAAAGGGTCTTATAGTCGATTCGTCGGACATCTGGAACAGCGTTCCCTTCGGTAACCAGCTGTAATGCCCCTACGCTATCCTGGCCAATGCAGCTGAGCAGATCAAAGGGCTGGGTTGATGCCGCTTGATAGCGTGCTACAACCCGGTTCCTCACCTCCGGATTATCTGGCAGCAGATTGTCAAAGAAGTTATAGGCTTCATCGCCCCGGTAGACCTGATGGCGCAATGGCATGGAGAGTGAGATGGGACGGCAACCTGACTGTGCCAGCCATGACTCATGGTACTGAAACTGATGGGCACCGCTGGTAGTTTTGGTGAATGTGCCTACCCGATAGCCGTTCATGTAGACAGCCAGATTGGCCATTACCACTCCTCCTTCCAGCCTGATGTAGGGCTATCGGAGGACTCATTGCGGGGTTTGATATCCAGTGACAACTCGAGTGCTGCGAGGATTTTGAACAGGGTCTCCAGCTTGGTGGACTCAGGGTTGAGCTCGAAGCTGGATACAGTGTCTTGCCTAATCCCCACTTTCTCGGCCACTTTACCCTGGGAAAGCTTTTGCGAAAGCCTGGCATCCTTGATACAGGCGCTCAGCTGCTTGGCGCTGGTTACTTTCATGATTCGACTACCTGGTAGCGTGCGTTCTTCCAATTTACACGCTATGGCAGGTATATCAATATTTACCTGTTATAGAAGGTAAATATCATTTACACGCCATAGGCGGTATTTAACATTTATCCCCTATAGCGGGTAAGAGAACTGCAAACGGAGAGATGACGTCGAAGTTTCAATCAATATGGGCAGCCAACCAGTCGAGCCCCTGTTTGCCAAAGGTAAACAGCTGGTCGCTATAACCCTGGCCAATCACGCTGCGAATAATCTCGGGATCGATATTGAGATAGTCGTGCACCAGCGCATTGCGAAGGCCAATGATCTTGCGCCAGCCGATCAGGGTGTCGGGGGATAGCTCGCCACGCTGGGCCAGGATTTCGAATGCCTGGTAGGCATCCTGTGGGGTATGGCCTGCCAGCGTTTTGGCCCAGTGTTTTGCCACGCCAATGCAGGCTTCGATAGAAACCTGCAGGGTGCGCTCGGCGGCGCGGTACTCCAGATTGGAAAGCGCACGCAGCGCCAGAATAGCCCGGATCTCTGACAGTTCGGCCTGATAGCGCGACAGGCTGATGCGCAAAGCGCCGATATAGGCGTTATCGCTCATCTCTACTCCTCTGAATGATGCTTGCTGATATCGGCCTGGCGACAGGGGTAGCCAAGTTCCATCTGCGACATGATCCGCGCCTCCTCCTGCAAGCGTCGCCCCTCATCACGGCTATAGAGAGGACGATTGGCATCGACCACGGCAAAGGCCAACGGAATGGGGGCCTGATTGATATCGACCACCGAGAGTTTCCCTTCCGCCAGCCCCAGGGCGCGTTGCCACTCCAGCGCCAGCAGTTCGGGCCGCAACCGGTTCTCCAGCGCAGCGCCCAGAGGCCCACTCTGTTTGACCGGATCGAAAGCCACCGCCAGATCCCAGTCGCTGGAGGGCCCAGCCGTCCCCTTGGCGCGGGAGCCGTAAAGCCAAAGCACCTGCACTTGGGGGTTGCTGCTGGCGAGGAGAATCAACTGTTCGAGCATGTCGCTATCGAGTTTCATATTTGGCACTGCCATTTGGTCATTCGATACAGAACTACTGGTTGGTATGGTGCCACATGGCTGGGCTTTTGTACGTAACTTCCAATAGGCTTCATCGAGCCTGCCAAAGCTGGAATGCTATGCAACTCTGGGTTAGACATCTTAAATAAAGACCAAAACGTAACATTTTGATTTGTTGTGGTTATTTTTAAACTTTAACCCCCAAACAGCCAGTTTTAACCCCCAAACAGCTAGTTTTAACCCTCAAGTTGCTCCGTATTCATTCTCCAAAGAATTTCAAATTTTGGTGTTCAGTAGCTATCGCATAGGCCTATCGTGCAACAAACCTACCGCTGGGTTTATCGTGCAATGAACCTACCGTACAAATAAGCAAAACGGGATAGTTTTCCCTACGCAAGGTAATAAACGCACTATGAAAACACTGTAGTGGACTCTTTTGGGTCATTGCCGATGGAGATATACGAATTATCGTGCTGCGAGCTTACTGTTTTTATGCGTAACGTGCAGCAAACCTACCGAAGGGAGGATTTGTGGCCCGCCAGAAGGTAGGCCTATCAAGAAATTAGGGGGCCCTGGATAACAGAGCCGAAGAGAACCTAGTGTCATCACCAGTAAGGTGGCTGGGAGAGGACTGAGTCTAGGGCTGCAAAGTAAGTATGACAGCACTAACCAACTCTTCAAAGTGGCAGAGAAAAAACAGGAATTATTGTGAGGGACGCTACGCATTATCGTGCAGCAAACCTACCGATCCTGACTGAAGTATGTGGGTGGTCTGTATCAAGCGTTCAAAGACAACTCAAAAGCGATCTATTGGTGAAGGCGCAGACTTGAAGTGTGTTCCGTCGGATCAAAAGGCTACCGAAAGGTCGTGTTTTGATGCCGTGTAACGGTTCCAAAAAGGTATACCCCATAAAAACCACCTAATACCCTCTCGAAAATCATATTGAAACCACTTATATTGAACCAATAATTAGGAACCACTTTAAACAGACCGATGGGGGTTTCAATTGTCGTTTTCAGAAGACGGCTGCACTGAACGTCAGAAGCCGACTGCACTATAGCAGCGGAGGGGTTGGATCCATCAG
>NZ_JAPDCN010000028.1:0-28853 GCF_027706185.1 Aeromonas sp. Y318-3 | reverse complement strand
GGGTTTCAAACCAGAGATAGAGAATATGTATGCTGAAGATGATGACATCCATATCGAGTCTAGTAATGTAGCTACACCGTCTGAAAAAAAAGACTTGGATAAAGATCCATTGAAAATGTCTTCCCAAACCGAAGGCTTCAAATACAAGCTAGAAGAGTTAGTCGATGGGCGGCGCAAGCTCTTTATAAACTGCTCGAGAAACCCATTATTTAGGCATGTGGATGGATATATTTGGAAGTTGGACTATTGCTCTATCAGAGGATACTACATGCATGTTTTTTTGTTTTTAGGTCGAGGCTGGGAGCATAAACTTGACATAAGAGAGACGATGGGGCAACTCTGGAAAAGCACTATCATAAAGGACGGTAAAGGGGATGTTTTTGCTTATCCTGGAGATAGGTATGAGTTTAATTTAATGGATGGTGACAATAGTTGCCATGCTTTATATGAAGAGTTAGAGGCTCTATTTAGGCAGGATATTTTAGCCCATGTAGACACAACCCGTTCAAATGGTAAAAAAGCACGTTCTTTTGGCAAGGGATCGCAACACAAGCCAGTAAGGAATAGATCTAAATATAAATTTTCGCAACAGCCTAAGGATTAAGATAAATCCACAAAATTGAGCCGTGGATTACTCACGCCAGCTAAAAAAACAAAATTCGCAACTTTTTGCGTTATACTTTCATGGCTTGAGCGAAGTATTGCTCGAATCTGTGCTTTCTGACATGCCAGAGGCGATAAGGGCGAGTATGCCAAGTGGCAAAGGGTCTATCAGGATCACCGGCAGCAGACCACCTGACAGGCAAGGCTAATGGCCAGGGAAGGCGCCGCATCAGCTTTGTGCTCATCAGGTGGCTGCGTAGCATAACGGAGCAGACAACAAGATGGCACTAGCTGTACAGGCTGGGTAAAAATACATGGAGGGTAAACCCGGTGTACCCTCCATAGGCACAGTCTACAAATCACTGAAGAAAGTGCTGTGCTCCCCTACCCCACTTGTAGATGCACAATATTGTCTGGCGGTTGTTCTGATGGGTTTAAAATCCCTCCCCACAACTCCAGCGCCATTTTTTGTTCCGGTAACCGAACCGTATGAACATAGTGAGCCATTACACCAGGTAGAGCATGGCCTAAAATTTGTTCCACGACATGAGGGGCAATCCCAGCCTCGTTTAGGCGGGTCGCCAAGCTCCTTCGCAGATCGTGCCATGTCCAAGGGGCGCTATGCCCGAGCCGCTTCCAAATCCCCCTTCCCCACTGACTTACCGCTTCTGGTCGCTTGAGTTCCCCTAGCAAGTATGGGGATGACTGTGCGGCGGCGGCTTTCAGCAAGGCGTCTATCGTCGGCCGAATAAAATCAGGTATTGGTCTCACGATTTTATTACCTGTTTTTGAGTTAGACGCAGGTACTGTCCATGTACCTTCGGCTAGATTCCATTCTTCGGGTGCTGATAGCCGAGCTTCTTGAGTTCTTGCACCGAACGACAATAGAATCTTGGCCAAATTTCCGTAGTAGCAATATGGACCTAGCTTCTCAGCCCAATCCCATAGTGTTCGCAGTTCTTCTAGCGTCAGAACCCTATCTCGCTTACTTGCTTTTTGCCCAACATCAGCGACGGTCAAGTCATCCAATGCATTACTCACTGCAAACTGTCTGACACGGCAAAACTTCAGAGCATGCTTACAGTTTTGGAAACAATACCCACTAGCCACAGGTGCTACCTTCGAGTATTCGTCAAAGACGCTCAACCAGTGACGAGTATCACAATCTGACAAAGGAAGATCTCCGATACGGGGATAGACCCACTTAGCAAATTGCTGGCGATGCTTCTCACTGTTCGACCTTTTCTTATCGGCGTGATGGCAGAGCCAATACTCGAGTGCATCTTTAACCGTGACAGGCTTAAGCCTTTCATCTTTCCCGATCCTAGTCATCAAGGCGGGATCATTGCCCTCTTCCAACCAAGCTCGACATTGCGCCGCCTTTTTCCTTGCCTCGGAAAGCGACAGCCCCCCCTCTTGGCCGGTATAGGATCCCAGAGTCAGATTTTTTGCCTTGCCTAAAATTCGATAGCGGTACACAAAGCTGACTTTTCCGCTATTCCTCCACAGAACAGATAGCCCATCTCTGTCTGCAACCTTTCTGGGTGTATCATCATCGTGACCACGCAGCATTGCTTTGAGTTTTGAATCTGAGATTGCCATTTTGAACCCACATTTGAACCCACACTTGTCTTATATATCCTAAGATGGCTTTAGACAAGAAAGGTAATTTTAAAGATAAAAATCAGATAGATAGACTACACTTGGGGGCGACATCAAACAGCATTAGACAGATAGTGTGATAATACGGCATGAACTGATTGCTGGCCGCGAGCCGCGACGGCGGTTCAAGGCAGATGCGAAAGGCGCCAGGTAGCAATACCTGGCGCCTTTCCTTTATGCTCTCCCCTCCATTTCACCATGACGACCCCGATGAACCGCACTCCCCTGCTGCTGATGGTACTGGTCACCCTGCTGGCCGCCGCTGGCTGGCTCTTCTCGAAAGAGGCGATCAGCGAACTGCCCCCTGCCGCCTTTATCGGCAGCCGCTTTCTGCTGGCCGCGCTGCTGTTGCTCCCCTTGGCCTGGTTGCGTGAACCGCCGCCGACTCGCGCCCAACTGGTGCGCGCTGCCGGTTGCGGCACATTGCTCGGTGCCAGCCTGCTGCTGTGGGTCACCGCCATCAGCCAGAGCGATGCGCTGGGCAGCGGCGCCTTTATCATGAGCGTCGCTACCCTGATGGCCCCGCTGGCCGCATGGGGAGCATTTCGGGCCAAGCCCGGCCGCCACTACTGGCTCACCCTGCCCATCGCCATCGCCGGTTTGCTGCTGCTCTCCAGCAGTACCCACTGGGGTGTGTCGCTCTCGCTGTTCTGGTTTCTGGCGGCGGCCACCACCCTCGGTATCCAGCTTGCCGTCCATCGCCACTTCGCCCAATCCATTGCCCCCACCTGGCTCACCTGCATCCAGCTGGCGATGACCGGCCTGCTCGGCACCCTGCTCTCCCTGCTGACCGAACAGTGGCCCGAGGCTGGAGTCAGCAACGGCATCTGGGGCTGGTTTGCGGCGAGCGTCTTGATCGCCACCACCCTGCGCTACTGGCTGCTCACCCATGCGTTGAGCAAGATGACCACCGCCCATGCCGCCCTGATGATGCTGCTGGAACCGGTCTGGACTCTGCTGCTGAGCACCCTCTTCTATAGCGAACCCCTCGGCGGCGCCAAACTGGCCGGTGCCGGACTGGTGCTCGGCGCTCTGGTGCTCTACCAGCTTCCCCTGCTGCTGCGCAGTGCACGGCTCAAAACGCCCGTCTGATCCGCGTCACCGCCCTGCGGGGCGGTGTCACCATTTCCCTCCTGTTTGCTTATCTTGTCCTGCCAATGCTGACGTTCTGTTAACGGCCTTTAACCCTTGGTATCCAGAGGGTTAAAGGGCATACCCCATGAAAAAATGCCATATGGCCAGCTTGATGAAGGTCACATACCTGCCCCTCTTAGCTCCCTATGATGCCCCCATCATCGGTCTGGACAATCCTGACGATGGCCACACATGGGAATAACAAGAGAAAAGACTATGCAGCAAACCAGCCCCCTCAAGACGGTCACGGTCAGCATATTGGCAACCGCCATGCTGATCTTTGTGGCCCAGTACCTGATAGGCAAGCAGGAGATCAAGATCGGCATCGCCATCATTCCGATCCTGCCGATGCTCTTTGCCGTCATCATCGGCATGATTGTCTCCGCCAAACCGGTCAAGGATCGCATCCCCGGCTGGAAGCAGCTCTTCACCGAAAAAGAAGAGGGCTTCTGCGGCAAGATGGTGGGCTTCAGCCTGCTGATCCTGGGCACCCAGTATGCGGGGATGATCATCCCCAACCTGAAGATGATCCTGAGCGTCGGCGTGCCGCTGTTCCTGCAGGAGATTGGCAATCTGCTGCCGATCCTGATCGCCATTCCGCTGGCGGTGAAGTTCGGCTTTGGCCGCCGTGCCATCGGGGCCTGCTCCTCCATCAGCCGTGAGCCGTCCGTTGCGGTCATTCAGGGCAAGTTCGGCACCGGCTCCCAGGAGTACATCGGCGTGCTGGCCATCTACCTGTGCGGCTCCGTCATCGGCACCCTCTGGTTCAGCGTGCTGGGCAGCATCGCCCCGCTCACCGGTCTGCACCCGCTGGCACTGGCTGCCGGCTCCGGTGTGGGCTCTGGCTCCATGCTGAGTGCCGCTTCCGGCGCCCTGATCAACGGTCTCGACGAAGCGCTGGCTCAGCAGGTGCTGAGTATCGCGGCAGCCTCGAACCTGCTCTCATCTGCCCTCGGCGCTCTCTCCCTCACCTATCTGGGTCTGCCGCTCGCTGAAAAAATCTATGCCCTGACTGCCAAAGGAGAGAAAGCATGAAAAGCATCGTAATGGATATGCGGTTCGTCTTTCTGGCGATCCTGCTGGCCATGTTCACCCAGACCCTGACCACCGGCACCCCGCTCTGGCTGATGGGTGACAGCTTCATCGCCATGTCGCTGGTGGTGTTCGCTTCGCTGATTGCCAAGCGCTATCTGCCCTCCTCCCTGCCGGCGTTTGCCTATGCCACCATCATCGGCATTCTCATCTGCCTGCCGGAGACCCCGGTGCGCGGTCTCTTTATCGACGCAGTTGCCAAGATCTCCTTCCTCTCCTGCTGCGTACCGCTGCTGGCTTTTGCCGGTCTCTCGGTGGGCGGTCAGCTGGAAGAGCTGAAGAAGATGTCCTGGAAAGTGATCCTGATCTTCATGATCGTCTCCACCTGCTGCTTCTTCGGCGCCTCGCTGGTGGCCCAACTCGGCTTCTCCATTCAAGGGATCATCTGATGAACAACATTCACATTGAACCGGCCCTGCTGGCCCTGCGCGACTTCAGTCAGGAAGTGCGCCACCATCTGCACACCATTCCGGAGGCCTCCGGCGTCGAGTTCAAGACCTCAGCCTACTGCCGCGAGCTGATGGCAGGCTTTGGCTACCGCCTCACCGACTACCCGGGCTTCACCGGTTTTCACGGCGATCTGGTGGTTGATCCTGTGCTGCCGACCATCGCCTTCCGGGCCGACATGGATGGCCTCGAGATGCACGACATGAGCGACGTTGCGTTCAAGTCAACCCATGAGGGAATGGCTCACAACTGCGGTCACGACTCCCATATGGCGATCGCTCTGACCGCAGCCAAGTTTCTGGCCGCCAACCGCGATCGCCTGCAGTACAACGTCCGCTTTATCTTCCAGATGGCGGAAGAGGATATGCGGGTGCCGGGCGCCGAGAAGATGGTGGAGCTGGGCTGCATGAAGGGGGTGGACGAGGTCTATGCCCTCCATAACGACGGCGCCATGGAAACCGGCACCATCAAGTTCAACCACGGTGTCATGTCCTCCTGGGGCTCAGCCTGGACGCTGGATGTGCACGGTATCTCCGCCCACGGATCCACCCCCCACAAGGGGCTGGATGCCATCCGCGAAGCGGTGCGGATCATCGAGGACATGGACTACATCGTCGCCAAGCGCACCAGCCCGTTCAGCCCGGCGGTATTTGGCTGCGGCATGATCAACGGCGGCACCATCCCCAACGCCATCGCCGACCATGTGCAGGCGCGCGGCACCATCCGTGCCATGGATGCCGAGACCGACCAGATCCTGAAGAACAGCTTCAAGGAGATCGTGGCCCAGAGCGAACTGCGCGGCTTCAAGACCAAGATGGTCTATGCCGGGTATCCGGCGGTTGAGAACCACGCCGATGCCTGCGCCCGTCTGCTGCAAGCTGCCGCCGATGTATTGCCCTCTGAGGGGATCAACGCTCAGGGTCAGCCGATGACCGGCAGCGAAGATTTCAGCTATATGGTCAACGCCTGCCGTGGCCGCAAGGGGGCCATGTTCTTCCTCGGCAGCGGCTGTCAGGCCAAAGGGATCTGCAACTACCTGCATGCCAACCCCTACTACCTCGATGACGACTGCCTGCTGGTCGGAGCCCAGATTTTTATCAATCTGGCGACACGCAGCGCTTAATCCCGCATACCGATAAAACCAGAAGAGAGGCCAAGGCCTCTCTTTTTTTGTCTCTGTATTTTTGCTCTGTGTACGACAAACAACCCGCGGCTAGAGCCACGGCAACTCTACCATATTGGCGACGGGCGGCTGATTGATCAGATGAAGTTGCACCGTCTCCCGGCTGATATGGGGGGCGTAGAGGTGGATAAAGTCGTACATGTAGTCGCGCAGATGGGCATGCTTGCGCAGGCAGATATGGGTGGCGCTCGAGGCGATCAGGTGGTCGATGTTGAGGCTCACCAGATCCTCCCTGTCCCCCTCGTCGAAGGCCACGCTGGCAATCACCCCGACCCCCATCCCGAGCCGAACGTAGTGCTTGATCACATCGGTATCGGTGGCGGTCAGCACGGTTTTCGGCGAGAGGCCGTGGCGGCTGAAAGCCTTGTCCATCTTCGAGCGGCCGGTAAAACCGAACACATAGGTGATGAGGGGATAGCGAGCCAGATCCGCCATTGACAGCGGCTGGCAGTCAAGCAGCGGATGAGCGTGCGGCACCACCACACTGCGCCCCCAACGATAACAGGGGACGGCGGCCAGCTCGTCGAATAGGTACATGGACTCGGTGGCGATCGCCATATCCACATCGCCGCTTTGCACCATCTGGGCCAGTTGGGCAGGCGCCCCCTGATGGAGCTGGATCGCCACATCGGGATAACGACGGCTGAACTCGGTGATCACCGCTGGCAGCTTGTAGCGAGCCTGGGTGTGGGTGGTGGCGATACGCAGCACCCCGCTGGTGGCCAGTTGCTCCCCCAACGACAGCTGGTTGATCTGCTCCACCTGCGCCACTACCCCCTTGGCCAACTCCATCACCTGCTCGCCTGCGCTGGTCAAGCCGACCAGATTCTTTCCCTTGCGGGTAAAGAGGGCGAGCCCGAGCTCATCTTCCAGCATCTTCATCTGCTTGCTGAGGGTGGGCTGGGAGGTATAGAGCTTCTCCGCCGTCGCCGAGATGTTGAAGTTGTTCTTCACGATCTCGGTAAAGTTCTTGAGCCGGGCGATGTTCATCTGGGCAAGGGATCTCGCTGCTGCGGCCAACAATGCTGGCGTTGATAAGAGAGCGCGGGAGAGACCCCGCAGCTAACCGCCGACCATACCACAGCGCCGCGCACGATAACCTGCCCCAGGTCAGAAAGCGGCGAGCTAGTCGCTGGCGAGCTTGATCCCGAGTCCGACAAACAGGGTGCCGATGCCCCGGTTGAGCCAGCGACCGAGACGCTGCGACAACCGAACCTTGTGGCTGGCATAGACGGTGGTAAAGACCAGCAGGTGACACCAGATGATGCCGCCCAGATTGAAGATGCAGCCGAGCAGGATAAAGGCGAGCGCCTTGTCGGGGGCATCCGGTGCAATGAACTGGGGCACGAAGGCGAGGAAAAAGAGCGCCACCTTGGGGTTGAGCACATTGGTCAGCACACCCTGCCGGTAAATCTGGCCATAGGAGAGGGCGGGCAAGGTGATCCCTCTCTCCATGGAACCCGTTGCTTGCTGGCACAGCAGGGAGAACCCCAGATAGATGAGGTAGATGGCGCCAGCCAGCTTGATAAGGGCAAACAACTCGGCCGAGGCACTGAGCAGGGCCGACAGACCGAGGGCCGCAGCCAGCACATGCACCATGACACCTGTGCCGATACCCAACGTCGCGACCGAACCGGCACGCCACCCTTGCGAGCCGCTGCGCAGCATGACCAGCAGGGAGTCCGGCCCCGGCATGATATTGAGCAGCAAGCCCGAGACCATAAACAGTGCAAGATCATGAATACCGAACATCATCCTACCCTCGTAAAGCAAAACCAAACAAAGAGGGCTCCGCAGAGCCCTCTTTACTTTCACTCTGCGGCAGCTGACGCGTCATCAGCTGTCCCGCCAGCCATCAGGGCCGCAGCGCCTTGTCCGCCCGGGAGATACCGCAGACGCCGGAGCGCACCACTTCGATGATCTCGTTGGTCTGGGCGGCAGTCTTGATAAAGGCATCCAGCTTCTCGCTGGTGCCCACCAGCTGTACCGTGTACTGCTCGGGGGTGACGTCGACAATCTGGCCACGGAAGATATCTGCCAGCCGTTTCAGCTCGTCACGGGCCCCACCGGCGGCACGCGCCTTGACCAGCGCGATCTCCCGCTCGATATGCTCCCCTTCACTCAGGTCGCACACCTTGAGCACATCCACCAGCTTGTGCAGCTGCTTCTGGATCTGCTCCAGCACCCGCTCGTCACCCATGGTGACTATGGTCATGCGTGACAGGGTGGGATCCTCGGTCGGTGCCACCGTCAGGGTCTCGATGTTGTAGCCGCGCTGGGAGAAGAGGCCCACCACCCGGCTCAGGGCGCCGGATTCGTTCTCCAGCAGTACCGAAATGATATGCCTCATGATATTTCTCCCGCCTTGCTCAGCCACATCTCGTCTTTGATGGAACCAAACTTGAGCTCCTTGAGCACGACCGAAATAATATGCTCCATCGTCAGGTCCTCTCCGTCTTGCTCAGCCACATCTCATCCATGGCACCAAACTTGATCTGCATCGGATAGACGTGCTCATCCGGGTCGACCGAGATATCCATGAACACCAGCCGATCCTTCATGGCGAAGGCCTTCTCCATGGCGCTCTCCAGTTCTGCCGGATCGCTCACCGCGATGCCGACGTGGCCGTAGGCTTCCGCCAGTTTGACGAAGTCCGGCAGGGACTCCATGTAGGAGTGGCTGTGACGACCGCCGTAGAACATCTTCTGCCACTGCTTGACCATGCCCAGCGCACGGTTGTTGATGGAGATGATCTTGATGGGCACCCCGTACTGCATGCAGGTAGAGAGCTCCTGAATGTTCATCTGCACCGAGCCATCGCCGGTGACGCAGCAGACCACCGCATCCGGGTTGGCAAACTGGGCCCCCATGGCAGCCGGAATACCGAAGCCCATGGTGCCGAGGCCCCCTGAGTTGATCCACTGGCGCGGTTTGGCAAACGGGTAGTAGAGGGCAGCAAACATCTGGTGCTGGCCCACGTCGGAGGCGACGAACGCCTGACCCTGAGTCACTTTGTAGAGGGTCTCGATCACCTGCTGTGGCTTGATCTGGGTAGCCGACTTTTCGTAGGCCAGACAATGACGGGAGCGCCACTGGTTGATCTGGCTCCACCAGTCCGCCAGCGCCTCCTTGTCGTTATCGAAGCCACACTCGCGGATCACTTCCAGCATCTGCTCCAGCACGGTTTCCACCGAGCCGACGATAGGCACATGGGCCTGCACCGTCTTGGAGATGGAGGTGGGGTCGATATCGATATGAACCACGGTCGCATTTGGGCAGAACTTGGCCACGTTGTTGGTGACGCGGTCATCGAAGCGGGCACCGACAGCGAAGATGAGATCCGCGTTGTGCATGGTCTTGTTGGCTTCGAAGGTGCCGTGCATCCCCAGCATGCCGATAAATTGCGGATGGACACCGGAGAAAGCCCCCAGCCCCATCAGGGTGGTGGTCACCGGCAGGTTCAGCAGCTCCGCCAGTTTGGTCACCAGATGATCCGCGTTGGCATTGATAGCGCCGCCGCCCACGTACATCACCGGGCGCTGGGCTTCTACCAGCAGCTTGGCTGCCCGCTTGATCTGCCCTTTATGGCCAGACTTGGTCGGGTTGTAGGAGCGCAGGGAGACCGTCTCGGGATACTGGTAGGGGAATTTTTCTTTCGGGTTCTGCACATCTTTGGGCAGATCCACCACCACCGGCCCCGGGCGGCCGCTGGCGGCAATGTAGTAGGCCTTCTTGATGGCCTCGGGAATATCGCTCGCCTTCTTGCACAGGAAACTGTGCTTCACCACCGGGCGGGAGATACCGATCATGTCGGTCTCCTGGAACGCATCCTCACCGATCATGCTGGTCGGCACCTGGCCGGAGAGGATCACCAGCGGAATGGAATCCATATAGGCGGTGGCAATACCGGTAATGCAGTTGGTCGCTCCCGGGCCTGACGTTACCAGCACAGTCCCCACCTTGCCGGTGGAACGGGCGTAACCGTCAGCCATGTGAACCGCGGCTTGCTCGTGCCGCACCAAGACATGCTCCATCTTGCCGTTTTCGAAGAGAGCGTCATAGATGTCGAGCACTGAGCCACCAGGGTAGCCGAAGACGTGCTCAACTCCCTGATCTTCCAGCGCTCTAACCACCATCTGGGCGCCTGATAACATCTCCATGATAAAGCCCTCCAGGCTTTGCTCCGTTTAGCGAATCCCGCCGACGATGCCGTGCTTCCCGGCACGGCCCGATCCGTTTCTTGTTGTTATCTGAATGCAGATCGGTCCAATTCAGCCCCGTCGACAGTAGAAAAAAAGGATTTTTCCGTCATTCACCCGAAAATAGGGTGAAAAACCAACTTAACCCGCTTCATAACGCTTGTCCACGGCTTTATCTGACCAGAACAGTCATACATTTCAACCGGCTATTAACATTCAATGACTTGCCGCAGCGACCATGAGACAAAAGGGAAGGAAGTCGGGGAATGGCCAGCGGATCATTCCGCAGAGGGGGAAAACAGCCACAAAAAAGCCCACCGCTCAGCGGTGGGCTTGATGCCGAATGATGAATCAGTTGTCCTGATCCGGCTCCGCCAGCCAGATCTGCTGATCCGGATCGGTCTCTTCACTGACCGAAATGCTGACACCCATATCGAGCAACTCGTGCAGGGTGAGATTGTCAGCCAGGTTCATGACTTCGCCGTTTTCATTGGTAAAGCGCATTTGCTCCGTCCTCTCCTTGGTGGGATCGCCTTTCAGTCTAGTCAACAACGCTCACTTGCGATAACCAGCAACTGGATAAACAGTCGCCCCCATCCAGCTCGCTCAGGCGATCACTCACCTCCTCCGGAAACAGGGTGCGCGCCCAGAGCCGCCGCGACAGAGAGGCCACGCTCTCGTCAGCGCCCGCCGCCAGCCAGCGGGCCAGCTCCCCTGCTACATCGGGGTAACAGACCGCCCCGGGCGAGGCGCTGTCGAGCCAGGTGCGCACCAGATTGGCATCGAGCACATCCATCAGGGTCGCCAGTCCCATCATCTCGAGGGTCTTGCCGTTGGTCAGCTGCTCGAACTGGCCGCCGAGGGGTTTGACCAGCAGCTTCTTGCCGAGAGTGAGCGCCTCGGAAGCCAGCTCGAAACCTGCGTTGGAGATTACGCCGCGACAACCGGCCAGCACGGCGATAAACCCGTGTCGCGACGGCGGCTCGAAGCGCAGATTGCGCCATTGGCTCGGGGTGCGAATGGCGGGGTGAAAGCAGACGAAGCGCTGCTGACCAAAGCGCGACAACAGGGCGGCGATCGCCTCGGTCTGCTCGAACGGCAGATAGACCAGGATCTCGCCGTTATCCGGCGCAGCGGCGATAGGGTCGATCACCGGCGGCAGCAAGGGGTGACCGAAGTGAAACCAGTGCAGCCCGAGCGGCTGATCCACAGGAGCAAAGTGGCGCATCAGCTGGCGGCTTACCCCATCCTCCCCCCAGCGCGGGATGGGCCAGTTGAAGCTGGCCTGATGGCTGACGGTGAGGCTCGGCTTGCCATAGCGGCGGGCGGCGTGGGCGGTCAGCGGCTCAAAATCGCTCACCACCAGATCGTATTCGCTGCAATCGAGAGACCGCAGATCCCGCCAGAAGGTGAGCGGCGAGGCGGCTTGCAGGGTGCGCCACGGAGAAACGCGCCCCTCGTGACTGACAAAAGTGAGGCCGGGAAAGGCACGGTATGCGCCAAACTCCTCCATGTCGAAGTAGCGGTCGGCGGGGCGGCCGCTAAAGAGATAATCCACCTCGACCCCTGCCGTGCGCAGCGCCCGGGCCAGAGTGCGACTGCGACTGATATGACCGTTGCCGGTGCCTTGCACCCCAAACAGTATCCTCATGAGTGGCTCCAGCCGAGCGCCAGCACGGCGCAACCGCCCCCCAGCAGGGCACCGGCCACCAGATCGCTCAGGTAGTGTACCCCGAGCAGCAGCCGGGATGCTCCCACCAGCGCCGCCCAACCAAACAGCAGGGGTGCCCAGAGCGGAAAGCCGGTGGCCAGTATGGTGGCCATCAGAAAAGCGGCGGCGGTGTGGCCGGAGGGGAGGCTGTAACGATCGGAGGGGGTGATAAAGACCGGCAAGCCGACCGGCCGTTGCCGTTTCAGGCTGTTTTTCAGCAGCAGATAGAGGGGCAGTTCGATGGCGAAGGCAAGTAGCGCCAGTCGCACCAGTTCCCGCTCTGCTTCCCCCTGCCACCAGAGCAGGGCGGCCAGCACGACGTAAAGCGGGCCATCACCGGTACGGGAAATGAGACGACTCACCCTCGCCTGCTGCCGGTTGTAGCCGTGAAGCAGGCAGACCCGGCACACCTGCAGGTCCCATTGCTGGATCTTGTTCATATCCCCTCCTTCCCTGAATTCTGCTTGCAGAGTAAGAAAGCGGGATGACGTTACGTTGAACAAGGGATAACAGATTTATGAAAAAAGGGCCGAATGGCCCTTTTTAATCTCGATGTTGCGGCAAAATCAGTGGCTGCCGCGCAGGCCGGTCTCCATCAGACGGCAGTTGTGGTCCGCCAGACGGGCCATGAAGTGCTCATCCACTTTCAGGCCAAACACCTGCTCGTAGAGATCTTTCATCACGAACGGCTGCCACATCATGCTGAGGAAGGAGATCTTCAGCATGTCGGGATCCAGGTTGTCACCCAGCTCGCCGTTGGACTTCATGGTTTCCAGCAGGGCATCGAACTGCGGCAGCTGACGTTCCAGCAGGCGGTTCAGCACAAAATCCCGGCCCGGGCTCTTCTCGGTTGACAATGCGCTGGAGATGGCAGAGGTCAGCTCGCTGTTGGGCGCCATCACCTGATAGTAGGTGTTGAGCAGCTCGTTGAGGCTGTGATTGCTGTGTTCATCTTGCCAGGCATGGTCGAGGGGCTCGGCGACATCGCCCAACACCGCTTTGTAAAGACCCTCTTTACTGCCGAAGTAGTAGTGGATCATTGCCAGATTGGAGCCAGCAAGCTCCGCGATTTCGCGTGTAGTCACCTTGCTATAGGGAGTATTGAGAAAACGCTCACGGGCGGCAGCAAGCAACTTGTCACGAATGTCAGAACGTCCGACCGGACGACCAGGTCTACGTTTTTCCATTTAACACCTCAGATAATTCAGCCAATGCTGATAAGTCGATCTGGTTGTGCAGAGAATAGAGCACAGCAGGAATGACCAGATAATCGGTCATGGGCCGAATATGGGACAAGGAAATTTGCAATCCTTTACAATCCGATTAAATACGTCAGCAGATTGCCCCTGACCTTCCGTGTTGACACAGCATAAAAATCTCGATATTGGTAAAAGCGTTATCGACTGGAAGGAATAACAACGTCATGCGTATCGCCACCCCGCTACTACTAATCTCCCTAATCGCGTTAACTCGCGCGGGATCCTTGTAGCCGGGCTAAGGCATAGCCGGAATTTACAAAAACCCGTGCACCCTGCACGGGTTTTTTTATGCCGCCGCAGGATGCACGTTACCGAACTTAGGAAGAGGGAAGTCACATGTCAGATCGGGTCATCATATTCGACACCACCTTGCGTGATGGTGAGCAGGCCCTGGCGGCCAGTTTGACAGTCAAGGAGAAGCTGCAGATCGCCCAGGCACTGGAGCGGCTCGGTGTCGACGTCATGGAGGTGGGCTTCCCGGTCTCCTCTCCCGGCGATTTTCAATCGGTGCAGACCATCGCCCGCCACATCAAAAACAGCCGGGTCTGCGCCCTCGCCCGCGCCCTGCCCAAGGATATCGACGCCGCCGGCGAAGCCTTGCGGGTCGCCGAGGCGTTTCGCATCCACACCTTTATCTCCACCTCCTCCATCCATGTGGAGAGCAAGCTGAAAAAGAGCTTCGAAGACGTGCTGGAGATGGGGATCGGCGCCATCAAGCACGCCCTGCGCTACACCGATGATGTGGAGTTCTCCTGCGAGGATGCGGGCCGCACGCCGATCGATAATCTCTGCCGCATGGTGGAGGCCGCCATCAAGGCGGGCGCCCGCACCATCAATATCCCGGATACCGTGGGCTATACGGTACCGACCGAGTTCTCCGGCATCATCCACACCCTGTTCAACCGGGTGCCCAACATCGACAAGGCCATCATCTCGGTCCACTGCCACGACGATCTGGGGCTCTCGGTGGCTAACTCCATCGGCGCGGTGCAGATGGGGGCCCGCCAGATCGAGTGCACCATCAACGGCATCGGCGAACGGGCGGGCAACTGCTCGCTGGAAGAGGTGGCGATGATCCTCAAAACCCGCGCCGACCTGCTCGGGGTACAAACCAATATCCGCCACAGCGAAATTCATCGCACCAGCACCCTCGTCAGCCAGCTCTGCAACATGCCGGTGCAACCCAACAAGGCGATCGTCGGTGCCAACGCTTTCTCCCACAGCTCCGGCATTCATCAGGATGGGGTGCTCAAGGCGAAAAATACCTACGAAATCATCACTCCCGAGAGCATTGGCCTGACCCAGAACAACCTCAACATGACCTCCCGCTCCGGCCGTCACGTCATCAAGCACCGGATGGAGTCCATGGGCTACGCCGAGAGCAGCTACGACCTAGACCACCTCTACGGCAAGTTCCTGACCCTGGCCGACAAGAAAGGGCAGGTGTTCGACTACGACCTCGAAGCACTGGCCTTCTTCAGCCAGATCCACGAAGAGCCCGAGCACTTCAAACTGGAGTACCTCGGGGTGCAGAGCGGCAGCTCGGTACTGGCCACCGCCTCGGTCAAATTGAAGGTGGGACAGGATCTGGTCTGCGAAGCGGCCACCGGCAATGGCCCGGTGGATGCGGTCTACCAGTGCATCAACCGCATCACCGGCTATGAGATCCGCATCGACAAATATGCCCTCAAGAGCAAGGGCGAAGGGGAAGATGCCCTCGGTCAGGTCGATATCGTCGCCGAGTACAAAGGGCGCAAATTCCACGGCATGGGACTGGCCACCGACATCATCGAATCCTCGGCCCACGCCCTGCTCCATGTGATCAACAGCATCTGGCGCGCCGATCAGGTGGCCGAGCAGATGGAACGCAATAACAGCATCAAATCAGAAACCGTCTGAGCCGAACTAGGTACCAAACAGACAGAATGGAATGACAACATCGGGACGGGGAACGTCTGAACCGGCAACCGCGCGCAGCGTCGGGGAAACCGGACAGAGGGATCTCAAAGACAATATCAGGATGGAGAGTGTATGAGCAGTTATCGGATCGCAGTATTGCCGGGTGACGGCATTGGCCCGGAAGTGATGGCCGAAGCCGTCAAGGTGCTGGAGAAGGTGCAGGCCAGGTTCGGCCTCGCCTTCGAGTATGATCGCCATGACGTGGGCGGCATCGCCATCGACAACCACGGCACCCCGCTGCCGCAAAGCACCATCAAAGGTTGTGAAGCAGCCGATGCCGTGCTGTTCGGCTCGGTGGGCGGCCCGAAATGGGAACATCTGCCCCCCAACGATCAGCCGGAACGTGGCGCCCTGCTGCCCCTGCGCGCCCACTTCAAGCTGTTCTGCAACCTGCGTCCGGCCCGTATCTATACCGGTCTGGAACAGTTCTCCCCGCTGCGCGCCGATATCTCCGATCGCGGATTTGACATCGCCTGTGTGCGCGAGCTGACCGGTGGCATCTACTTCGGCCAGCCCAAGGGACGCGAGGGAGAAGGGGCGAACGAGAAGGCATTCGACACCGAGGTGTACCATCGCTTCGAGATTGAGCGCATCGCCAAGATTGCCTTTGAGTCGGCGCGTGTGCGCCGTGGCAAGGTCACCTCCATCGACAAGGCCAACGTGCTCGCCTCCTCCATTCTGTGGCGCGAGGTGGTGACGCAAGTGGCCAAGTCCTATCCGGACGTAACCCTCAACCATATGTATATCGACAACGCCACCATGCAGCTCATCAAGGACCCGTCCCAGTTCGACGTGCTGCTCTGCTCCAACCTGTTCGGTGACATCCTCTCCGACGAGTGCGCCATGATCACCGGCTCCATGGGACTGCTCCCCTCCGCCAGCCTCAACGAATCGGGTTTCGGCCTGTTCGAACCGGCCGGTGGTTCGGCCCCCGATATCGCCGGCAAAGGGATTGCCAACCCCATCGCCCAGATCCTCTCCGCCGCCCTGATGCTGCGCTACAGCCTGGGCCAGGAAGCCGCAGCTCAAGCCATCGAGCAGGCCGTGGCCCAGACCCTGGCCGAGGGTTACTTCACCGCCGACCTGCATCAGGCCAGCGCCCGCCATCCGGTGCAGAGCACGTCCGAGATGGGTAGCCAGATCGCCGCCCGGATCTGAGCCGCATAACAGAGAACAAGGAAGAGAGAAGCAATGGCCAAGACCCTCTATCAGAAAGTATTCGACGCCCACGTGGTACGGGAAGTGGAAGGGGAGACCCCCCTCATCTACATCGACCGCCATCTGGTGCATGAAGTGACCAGCCCGCAGGCATTCGACGGCCTGCGCGCCATGAATCGCCAGCTGCGCCGCCCGGACCTGACCTGGGCCACCATGGATCACAACGTCTCCACCACCACCAAGGACATCGCCGCCTCCGGCGAGATGGCCCGCATCCAGATGGAGACGCTGGCGGACAACTGCAAGGAGTTCGGGGTTCGCCTCTACGATCTCAACCACAAATATCAGGGGATCGTCCATGTGATGGGCCCCGAGCTCGGCATCACCCTGCCCGGCACCACCATCGTCTGCGGCGACTCCCACACCGCCACCCACGGCGCCTTCGGCTCGCTGGCATTCGGCATCGGCACTTCCGAAGTGGAACATGTGATGGCGACCCAGACCCTGAAACAGGGCCGCGCCAAGACCATGCGCATTTCGGTCAACGGCAAGCTGGCCGAGGGGATCAGTGCTAAGGACGTGGTGCTGGCCATTATCGGCAAGGTCGGCCATGCCGGTGGTACCGGCTACGTGGTGGAGTTCGCTGGCGAGGCCATTGCGAGCCTCTCCATGGAAGGGCGGATGACGGTCTGCAACATGGCCATCGAGCTGGGCGCCAAGGCCGGCATGATAGCCCCCGACCAGACCACCATCGACTACATTCGTGGCAAGGAGTTTGCCCCCAAGGGCGAGGTACTGGAGCAGGCCATCGCCTACTGGCAGAGCCTCAAGAGCGATGAAGGTGCCCATTTCGATGCCGAAGTAGTGCTGGATGCCGCCGATATCGCCCCGCAGGTCACCTGGGGTACCAACCCGGGCCAGGTGATTGCCGTCAATGAGCCGATTCCGGCACCGGAATCCTTCAGCGATCTGATGGAACAGCAATCCGCCCGCAAGGCGCTCGCCTACATGGACTTGCAACCGGGCCAGAAGCTCTCCGACGTTGCCATCGACAAGGTGTTTATCGGGTCGTGCACCAACAGCCGCATCGAGGATCTGCGTGCGGCCGCCGCCATCGCACGCGGTCGCAAGGTGGCCACTGGCGTGCAGGCGCTGGTGGTGCCGGGTTCCGAGCAGGTGAAGGCGCAGGCCGAAGCCGAGGGGCTGGACAAGATCTTCATCGAGGCCGGTTTTGAGTGGCGCCTGCCCGGCTGCTCCATGTGTCTGGCCATGAACAACGACCGGCTGCAACCGGGAGAGCGCTGCGCCTCCACCAGCAACCGTAACTTCGAAGGGCGTCAGGGCCGCGCAGGCCGCACCCATCTGGTCAGCCCGGCCATGGCCGCCGCCGCCGCCGTCACCGGCCGCTTCGCCGACATTCGCGCACTGTAAGAGGACATTTAGATGACAGGATTCAAACAGCATAAAGGGATCGTCGTCCCCCTCGACAGCGCCAACGTCGACACCGACGCCATCATTCCGAAGCAGTTTTTGCAAAAAGTAAACCGCATCGGTTTTGGCAAGCACCTGTTCCATGACTGGCGCTTCCTGGACGATGCCGGCCAGCAGCCCAACCCCGAGTTTGTACTGAACCAGCCGCAATTCGCCGGTGCCAGCATTCTGCTGGCCCGCGAGAACTTCGGCTGCGGCTCGAGCCGCGAGCACGCCCCATGGGCGCTGGCGGACTACGGCTTCAAGACCATCATTGCCCCAAGCTTTGCCGACATTTTCTACAGCAACGCCATCAACAACGGCATGGTACCGGTGCGTCTGAAGGAGGAGGAGGTCGACGCCCTGTTCCAGCTGGTGGCCGCCCAGCCGGGCATCGAGATCGAGGTGGATCTGGAAGCGAATAAGGTGCGCGCAGCTAGCCTCTGCTTCGGTTTCGAGATCGATGAATTCCGCCGTTACTGTCTGCTCAACGGCTTGGATGCCATCGGTCTGACCCTGCAGCACGAGGCCGCCATCAGCGCCTTTGAGGCGAAGCAGCCGAGCTGGATTTAACGCGCCAGTTGCAAAAAAACGAGTAGAATCAACAGGGAGCTTCGGCTCCCTGTTTTACTGTCCGCGAAGCTTCCCACTTTGGGCCACCGGAACTGGCCCGTGCCACAGGAAAGGATGATGAAGAGACCGATGGCAATCCCTCTGCTCTGTGCCCTGCTGCTTGCCATGCCTGCGGGGGCCAGCCAAACCAGCTTCAACAACAGCCTCGGCCAGATCAGCGTCGGCTGGCAGGATAGCGAAGGCAAATCCCAACAGCTCACCTACCGGCTCGAACAGGGCAAGTTGCCGCCTCTCATCGCCTATCGCCCGGCCAGAATGCAGGAGGAGGTGTTGCAGGTGTTGCTGCGGGAGGTGCGCCAGAACTACCCCGAGGTGCAGTTCACCCTCGCCCGTCCCTCGCTGGAGCTGCATCTGAAAAGCCGTAATCAGGACAAGGCGCGCGAGGCGATGGCCTTTCTGCAGTCCAAGCGGAGCAAAGAGGAGCAGGCGTGGCTGACCAAACACTACTTCCAGTACTTCAACACCCCGGACGGACAGCTGGCGGTGAAGCAGGATCATGTGCGCATCGCGCTGGAGAGTCGCAGCGGGCTGGCTCCACTGGCGGATCAACTCAAACAGCAGGGCAGTACCGAAACAGAAGCGCGCCAGAAAACCGTGGCCCATATGCTCACCTTTATCCAGAGCATCCCCTATCAGCAGCTCGACAGCCTGAACGGCAGGCAGGGCAAGGGATTTCTATCCCCCCGTCAGGTGCTGGAGCAGAACCGGGGGGACTGCGACAGCAAGGTAACCCTGATGGCCGCCATGCTGGCCCAGCTCTTTCCAGAGCTGAAACAGGCCATGGTGTTCGTCCCCGGCCATGCCCTGCTGGCCGTTGACCTGCCCGCCAAGCCGGGGGATGTGACCCTCAACTGGCAGGGGCAGAACTACCTGTTGCTCGAACCTACCGGTCCCGCCACCTTGCCTGCGGGCCAAATAGCATCGACCAGCAAAACGCTGGTCGATAGCAAGCAGTTGAGTGTGCAGCCGGTTCAGGAAAAAGGCTAATTCCCTCCCTCTGCCGATGGGGAGAGAGGATTAACCCTGAGGCAGAAACTCTACCGCCAGCAGCAACCCGATCTCCTCCTCCAGCACCCGGATAATACGGGCATGGGCTTCAAAGGGAGGCAACAGGTTGTTATTGGTAGCAAGACTGATCCGGATGGGCTGATTGATGTCGAGCTGGTGTTCAGAGACCGCAATCCCCATGCCGTTGGCACTGAGATCCCGGCAGATCCCCTCCAGCACCAGCTGCTGCTGATAGACGGTGACCGGAGCATTGATGACCATGCGCGCAAAGGCACGCCTTTCCTTGGTATTGGTAAGCACGCGAACATCCTCTGTTGGGTGGGCGTCATCTCATGGGTATTGCACAATTGTGCTGGTCTACCCAAAAGAACGTTAATACAATGCGGTTCGTTTCTCAAACGGGGTGCGGTTTACCGCTGAGATTATACCCGTGTACCTGATCCAGATAATGCTGGCGGAGGAATTTGAGGCATGGCGCTCATTTTTTGCGCCCTCACCCGCTGGCACCTCGTTATTAACAAGTAATAGGGAGTGCCACCCATGAAGACCCTGCTGCTGGTCACCACCGGCCTGCTGTCGGCCAATGTGTTCGCCGCCGACACCCTCACCGTCTACACCTACAGCTCCTTCACTGCAGAATGGGGTCCGGGGCCCAAGATCAAACAGGCCTTCGAGAAAGAGTGCGACTGCACCCTCAATCTGGTTCCCCTCGAAGATGGGGTCGCCATCCTCAACCGGCTGCGGCTGGAGGGCAACCACAGCAAGGCCGATCTGGTGCTGGGGCTCGACGATGCCCTCATCAGCGAAGCCAAGCAGAGCGGTCTGTTCGCCCCCCATCCCGCCAAGCTGGATGGCATCAAGGTGCCGGGTGGCTGGCAGGATGACACCTTCGTCCCCTACGACTACGGCTACTTTGCCTTCGTCTATGACAAAGACAAACTCAAGCAGCCGCCCAAGAGCCTGAAAGAGCTGCTGGAGCGTCCCGACCTCAAGGTGATCTATCAGGATCCCCGCACCTCCACCCCGGGGCAGGGGCTGATGCTGTGGATGAAGTCTGTCTACGGCGACAAGGCGCCTGCCGCCTGGGCCGAGCTTGCCAAAAAGACGGTCACCGTCACCAAGGGGTGGTCAGAGGCTTATGGCATGTTCCTCGATGGCGAAGCGGACATGGTGCTCTCCTACACCACCTCTCCGGCCTATCACCTGATTGCCGAGAGCAAGCCCCAGTATCAGGCTGCCGCCTTCGAGGAGGGTCACTACCGTCAGGTAGAAGTGGCTGCCAAGCTGAAGAGCGCCAAACAGGAGAAGCTGGCTGACCAGTTCCTGCAATTTATAGTGAGCCCCGCCTTCCAGAACGAGATCCCGACCGGCAACTGGATGTATCCGGTTATCGACACGCCGCTGCCCAAGGGCTTCGAGCAGATGATCACCGTAGCCAAGCCGCTCGCCTTCAGCAGCGATGAGGTGGCCGCCAATCGCAAAGGGTGGATCCGCGAGTGGCTGCAAGCCGTCACCCAGTGAACCGTTATCTGAAACCACAGGCTCGTCCCCTCTGGTGGCTGCCGGGCAGTGCAGCCACCCTGTTGATCCTGCTGTTATCCCTCGGGCCGCTCGCGGCCCTGCTGTGGCAGGCCGGTTCGCTGGCACCCCGCACCCTGATCGCAGATCCTTATCTGCGTCATGTGCTGGGCTTCAGTCTGGGACAGGCACTACTCTCCACCCTGCTCAGTCTCGGGCTGGCCATTCCGGTGGCCCGCGCGCTGGCGCGGCGCCGCTTCATTGGCCGAACCCTGCTGATCAAGCTATTTGGTCTCTCGCTGGTGCTGCCGGTCATCATCGCCATCTTCGGCATAGTAGCGGTACACGGCAAACAGGGGTGGCTGCCGCAACTGTTGCGCTCATTGGGGCTGGATCCCGGCAATTATCTCTACGGCCTGTTCGGTATCCTGCTGGCCCATGTCTTCTTCAATATGCCGCTGGCGGCACGCCTGATGTTGCAGAGCATAGAGAGCATCCCCGAATCGAGCTGGCGCCTTGCCAGCCAGCTTGGCATGCGCTCATCCCACATCTTCCGGCTGCTGGAGTGGCCGCTTATTCGCGGCATATTGCCGGGGCTGGCCAGCCTCATCTTCATGCTCTGCTTCACCAGCTTCACCACAGTGCTGGCGCTGGGGGGCGGGCCGAAATCGACCACGCTGGAGGTGGCCGTCTATCAGGCGCTGCGCTTTGACTTCGATCTCGCCACCGCGGGCGGATTGGCGCTGGTGCAGCTGATCCTGACCGCCGCCCTGCTCGCCCTGCAGCACAAGCTGCAGAGTACCCCGGCCAGCAGGGTGACACCCCGTCGCCCCTGCCTGCGGCCGGATCGCCATCAGCCAGGCACGGCCGTGGTGGATCTCCTTTCGCTCAGCATCGGGCTCGCCATCTTTCTGCCACCGTTGCTTGCCATCGTAGTGGCAGGCCTTCAACCCGGCCTGCTGACAGCGCTCACCTCAAGCAAGCTGTGGCAGGCGAGCGGCCAGTCACTGCTGATTGCGCTGGCGGCAGGCACCCTGGCGACCCTGCTCGGCAGCGGCCTGCTGCTCACCAGCCGTCACCTCAAGGTGCGCACCCGCCAGCGGCGCGCAGCTGCCATGTGGGAGGCCAGCGGCTCGATGATCCTGATGATCCCGGCGGTGGTGCTCTCCACCGGTCTCTTTATCCTGTTTATGCCTTTTGCTGATGTTTTTGCCCTTGGCCCCTGGCTGGTGGTACTGGTCAACGCCCTGATGGCGCTGCCCTATGTGCTGCGCACCCTCTCTGCCCCCATGCAACTGGTGGTGCGCCAATATGATCGACTGGCCGACAGCCTCGGGGTGCGCGGCCTGTATCGCCTGCGACTGGTGGAGTGGCCACTGCTGCGCCGCCCGCTGGCACTGGCGATGGCATTGTCGATGATCCTCTCGCTGGGGGATCTCGGCGCCATCGCCATGTTTGGCAGTCAGGAGCTCACCACCCTGCCCTGGCTGCTCTACCAACAGCTTGGCAGCTATCGATTGACCGAGGCAGCCGCCACCGCTCTGCTGCTGCTGACGCTCTGTTTCTCCCTGTTCTGGCTGGTGGAGCGGGGACTTGGAGGAAAACATGCTGAACATTGATATGCTTGCGACCAGCTACCCCGACTGGCGCGTCAGCTTCAGCGCGACCCTGCCCAAGGGGGAGATCACCGCGCTGATTGGCCCAAGCGGCGCGGGCAAGTCGACCCTGCTCGGGATGATCGCCGGCTTCGTGCCGGTGCAATCAGGCCGCCTCAGTTTCGATGGTGAAGACCTGCTGCCACTGGGCCCCGCCGAGCGGCCAGTCACCACCCTGTTTCAGGATCACAACCTGTTCCTCCACCTGTCGGTGTTCGACAACATCGCCATCGGCTTGCACCCGGGTCTGCGCCTGAGTGCCGCCCAGCGGGCACAGGTGATCGATGCAGCCGAGCGGGTTGGTCTTGGCGAGATGCTAAGCCGCCTGCCTGAACAGCTCTCCGGCGGCCAGCAGCAGCGGGTCGGGCTGGCTCGCGCGTTGGTGCGCGGCAAACCGCTGCTGCTGCTGGATGAGCCCTTCTCTGCCCTCGATCCCGCCCTGCGCCGGGAGATGCTGGCGGAAGTGGCGAGGCTAGCCTGCGAACAGGGCATTACCGTACTGATGGTCTCCCACAATCCGGAGGATGCCCAGCTGATTGCCGATCAGGTGCTGTTTGTCGACGAGGGGCGCATCGCCCTGCAAGGCAAGCCGGATATTCTGCAAAACAGCGACCACCCGGGGCTGCTGCGCTACCTTGGACAGTGACCCAAGGACACTGAACTGGTGACGGGATCAAAAAAGGGAAGCCAAGTGGCTTCCCTTTTTCATATGAAGATAGCCAGCTAAATCAGAGATTTTCCTCGGCGAACGAAGCCAGTCGGCTGCGCACCACGCCATTGAGGAAGATGTTGGCACTGCCGTCAAAATCCTTGAAACGCTCGACGATGTAGGTGAGACCCGAGGTCACCGGGCTCAGGTAGTTGGAGTCGATCTGGGCCAGGTTACCGGAGCAGACGATCTTGGTACCCTCGCCGCAGCGGGTGATGATGGTCTTGATCTGGGACGCGGTCAGGTTCTGGCACTCATCCAGCAGCACGAAGGTGTTCTGGATGCTGCGCCCGCGCATGAAGTTAACCGATTTGAACTGGATATTGGCCTTCTCCATGATGTAGCTGAGCGAGCCGCTCATGTTCTCGTCCTGCTTGTGCAGTACCTCCAGGGTGTCGGTCACCGCCGCCAACCAGGGCATCATCTTCTCCTCTTCAGTGCCAGGCAGGAAGCCGATGCTTTCGGCAATTTCCGGGGTATTCCGGGTGACGATCACTTTCTCGTAAATGCCCTTCTCAATCACCAGCTCCAGCGCCGCCGCCATCGCCAGCAGGGTCTTGCCGCAACCGGCCGGACCGGTCAGGATCACCAGATCGATGTGCGGATCGAGCAGTGCATCCAGCGCCATCCCCTGATAGACATTCTTGGGGTGTACACCCCACGCCTTGCGAGACATCAGTCGCTCGCGGCCCAAATCCTTGATGCGGATCTTGTTGCCATCGTGGCTGAGCACCCGGGCGGCGAAGAAATTCTCCTCATCCACCAGATACTGGTTTACGTGAACCCCTTCCAGCAGATTGGCATCGATCACATGGATGGTGTCGCGGCCATGGGTCTCGCTCTCGCACTCGCCAACCCGCTCCCAAAAGCTGCCGGGCACCACCTGAAAGCCTTTGGCCAGCAGGCGGATATCATCGATCAACTGGTCGCTACGGTAATCTTCAACGTGAGCAAGTCCGGCCCCCTTGGCCTTGAGGCGCATGTTGATGTCTTTGGTGACCAGCACCACCTGACGCTTCAACTCGTGCTTTTGCAGATAGAGGGCCGCGTTGATGATACGGTTGTCGGCCTCCTTGTCGGTAAAGACCTCGGCATCCTGCGGCAGATGGTGATCGCTGAAGATGCAGATATTGCCGCTCGCTTCGCCAGCCAGCGGCACGCCCTGGGTGATCTGATCCGGGGTTGCATCGCGGAACACATCTTCCAGCGCACGAATGGCCACCCGCGCGTCGCGGCTGACATCCTTGTTGCGATCCTTGATGTTATCGAGCTCTTCCAGCACCGTCATGGGGATGAGCACGTCGTGCTCTTTGAAGGAGTAGATAGCGAGGGGTTCGTGAAGCAGAACGTTGGTATCCAGGATAAACAGCTTTCGGTCCGTATTGTCCATAAGCATCCTCCTTGGCACTGAAGGGCCACGTGTGTGAATCTCAGATGTCATTGAAACCACACGGCCGTGACAGTTTTATTACCTTCAACGCTACGCCCGATTTTACTATCGCGCAACAAATCACTTGGCCGCCTGATTTGATTGAGCATAAAAACAGCAATAAAAAGACCGGCACTGTGGCCGGTCTTTTTTCTATCGTTCAACTACTTGAACATGTCTGTCAGCCGCACTTGGAGTCGCCACAGTTGAGGCAGGTCATGCAGCCATCCTTCAGCACCAGCGCCTTGGTGTGGCACTTGTAGCAGAGCGCTGCATTGGCCGGGAAACCACTGCTCGTCTGCTGCTCTTCAGCCTCCTGAGCGGCTTTCAACTCGGCCTGCTTCTCGGCCAGAAATGCCTGCTGATGCTCGTCCAACCCCGGCGCCTTGAGCATGCCGATCTCGGTGAGATGGCTCTCGATCACGTTGCCAATTTCGGCGATCAGCGACGGCACATACTTGCCCTTGTTCCAGTAGCCGCCCTTTGGATCAAACACCGAGCGCAGCTCCTCGACCAGGAAGGTGACATCCCCACCCTTGCGGAATACCGCCGAGATGATGCGGGTCAGCGCCACGATCCACTGATAGTGCTCCAGGCTCTTGGAGTTGATGAAAATCTCGAACGGACGGCGAGTTTCGTGAACCGTGCCCTCGTTGAGAATGATGTCGTTGATGGTGATGAACAGTGAGTGCTCGGAGACATGCTCCGGCGTCTTCAGCTTGTAGGTGGTACCCATCAGCCGCTCCGGGCGCAGCACGGTTTCGTGCATGTGCACCACGTCATCCTGCACAGAGAGATCTTCTTGCGGCTCATCCTTGGTACGCACCTTGTAGGCGACGATTTTCTTGTCGATCTTCTTGACCATAATGTCGTTCTCAGAATTTACCGTAATAGCCTTCTTTCAAGGCGTCGTAGAGGTTGGCGGCCGTATGCAGCTCGCCATCGTATTCGATCTCTTCGTTCCCCTTGACGGAGATGACGGAGCCATCCTCAAGGGTGAACTCATAGAGGGTGTTCTCCAGATCCTTCTCCTTCACCAGCACGCCCTGGAAGGCCTCCGGATTGAAGCGGAAGGTGGTGCACCCCTTGAGGCCGGAGTCCGAGGCATACATGTAGATGTCCTTGAACTGCTCGAACGGGAAATCAGTCGGCACGTTGGCGGTCTTGGAGATGGATGAGTCAATCCAGCGCTGAGCCGCCGCCTGAATGTCCACATGTTGCGCCGGGGTGATGTCATCGGCAGTAATGAAATAGTCCGGCAGACGGCTCGCCACATCATCGGCATAGGGCATGGCGGCCGGATTCACCAGCTCGCGATAGGCCAGCAGCTCGAAGGAGTAGACATCGACGCTCTCCTTGCTCTTCTTGCCCGGCTTGATGACGTTGCGGCTGTAGTGGTGGGCAAAGCTCGGCTCGATGCCGTTGCTGGCATTGTTGGCCAGAGACAGCGAGATGGTGCCGGTCGGCGCGATACTGCTGTGATGGGTGAAACGACCACCCACTTCCGCCAACTCGGCGACCAGCGCAGGATCCACTTCGGCAACCTGCTGCATATAGCGGCTGTAGCGCGCATGCAGCACCTTGCCCTTCACCTTGTCGCCTACCTTGATGCCATCAGCCGCCATTTCCGGGCGCAGACGCAGCATCTTGCCGGTTACTTCGAACTCCTGCTCCATGATGGGGGCTGGGCCCTTCTCCTTGGCAAGACGCAGGGACTCCTGCCAGCCGGTCATCGCCAGCTCCTGGGATACCTGCTCGGTAAAGGCTACGGATGCCGCAGAGCCGTACTTGATCTGCAGCATGGTGAGGGTCGAACCAAGACCCAGGAAACCCATGCCATGCCGGCGCTTGGCTGTGATCTCCTCGCGCTGTTTGGCCAGTGGCAGTTGGTTGATCTCCACCACGTTGTCGAGCATGCGAGTAAAGATGGCCACCACCTTGCGAAACGCCTGCCAATCGAATGCCGCGTTTTCAGTAAAAGGGTCGCGCACAAACTTGGTCAGATTGACCGAGCCCAGCAGACAGGCACCGTAGGGCGGCAACGGCTGCTCACCACAGGGGTTGGTCGCGCGGATCTCTTCACAGAACCAGTTGTTGTTCATCTGGTTGACCTTGTCGATCAGGATGAAGCCGGGCTCTGCATAGTCATAGGTGGAGGTCATGATGACATTCCACAGCTTGCGGGCTGGCATGGTCTTGTAGACCTTACAAGCGACCTGCCCCAACTCGTTGAATACAACCCCTTCCTTGTTGGGCCAGTCGGCCCATAGCACCTGAGCGGGATCGTCCAGCGCAATGCCATCCTGCTCCACCTCTTTAGCGGTGTAGGGGAAGATCAGCGACCAGGGGGCATCCTCTTTCACCGCCTTGACGAAATCTTCGGTGATGAGCAGAGAGAGGTTGAACTGACGCAGGCGGCCATCTTCACGCTTGGCCTGAATAAACTCGATCACATCGGGATGGCGGATATCCATGGTGCCCATCTGGGCGCCGCGACGGCCACCGGCTGACGAGACGGTGAAACACATCTTGTCATAGATATCCATAAAGGAGAGCGGGCCGGAAGTGTAGGCACCGGCACCGGAGACAAAGGCACCGCGCGGGCGCAGCGTCGAGAAGTCATAGCCGATACCACAACCAGCTTTCAGGGTCAGGCCAGCCTCGTGCACCTTGCCTAGGATATCGTCCATCGAATCTTCGATGGTGCCGGAAACAGTACAGTTGATGGTTGAAGTGGCAGGCTTGTGCTCAAACGCCCCGGCGTTGGAGGTGATGCGGCCCGCCGGAATGGCCCCATTGCGCAGCGCCCACAGGAACGGCTCATACCAGGCCTCCGGTTCCAGCTCCTGCTCTGCCAACGCACGGGCAACCCGCTGGTAAGTCTCATCGATAGAGCTGTCGATGGGAGTGCCATCCTTGCTCTTGAGGCGATACTTGCTATCCCAGATCTCGAGGGACGTTTCCTGCATGGGGATAAGGCGGGAGCCAAGCTCACTCTCCAGCACCGGGTTCGATTTAGCCATTTTCAATCAACCTTATGTGAATGCATCAACATCATGACAACAGCATAAAACACAACTAATGGTGCCATCTAAAATTAATGGCACAACATATAGTACACCTGATGCCATGAGGGCGCCGATTCTAACCTAAAAAAATGCCCCGGCCAGCAGATTTCTGGGCCAGGGCACTTAACTGATTAATTTGCTGAGAGATTTAACACTCAGAGATAGATCAGGGCTTCTTGACGTAAACGGACGGCGTTTCACCCGCCATATTCAGATAGAACTCATAGACGCCATCAGCATCCGGTGAGAACTTCATGTCCTCATACTTGGAGCAGGGGTTAACCGGCACCGCCTCACCACCCAACACGACAACACCATCACTCGGGCTCTTGTAACCAAAGTTGGTACCGCAGCTCCAGCCTGAATCAGCAAACTTGAACTTGTAGGGGGCCCACTCTTTCTTGAGGGTGCCTTTGGCCATATAGAGCTTGTCGGCCACCTTGACTACCTTGCTTTCATCAGTCGCCATCCAGTCGTTCATCTCCCCGCGCAGGTAGATGGACTTGCCACCGAAGTCGCTGTTGTCTGCCCCCGCCTGCTCTGCACCACCATTGGATGCGCAACCGCCTAATACCAGGGTTCCCGCCGCCAGCATCATCGTTACTGTTCTTTTGAACATGGGTCTATTCCTTAAATTATTGTGATTCCTTGGTCCATCAATATGGACTGAAGAATTAAACCAGAGGAAACATCACGAGAAAGGTAGAGGCATCACATTCTGTGTTTTATATATCCAACCCATTGAACCAGTGAGCAAATATCGAACAGGAAAAGAGGTCTTTTTGGGGCTTTAGAAGGGTAATCAATGAATGACAAGAAGGGGAAAGTCTAATAATTCGGTGACGTGCTGAATTGCAGCCAATAAAAAACCCCGCTCATTGAGCGGGGTTTCTTGTATTGGGTGCCTGGCAGTGTCCTACTCTCGCATGGCGAATGCCACACTACCATCGGCGCTA
>NZ_JAPDCN010000027.1:0-30341 GCF_027706185.1 Aeromonas sp. Y318-3 | reverse complement strand
CGCAGAGCAGGCGCACGAATAACGCCAGCATCCCCAAACCCGGATCATCCGCGCCAACACCATGATCCGGATATTCCGATCCCCCCAGCAAGGCCACCTCACTACAGGTGGCCTTGTTCATTTCAAGGAGTCACTCAATGTCTGCCTTCATGATTGACCGCAAGGATTACCTAGCCTTTGCCGTGCAGCTACATCGCTTTTGCAATGCCCCCATGCCACCGCACTACACCCTGGAGCTACTGCGCACCCTCTGGTGGCAGCCGCCAGCAGACACGACCAGCACCTGGACGTGGCGGGTTGACCGGCTGGTACGGTTGATGATGCTCGCCAATCGCCGTGCTGTTTGGCATCGCTATCAGCTTGGGCGTCAGCAGGGCCACAAGGAACCACATCAGCACCGCTCGAACAAGCTGGGGCCGCTTAAACCTGCCCATCGTTACCACCAGGCACCACTCACCGATGCCGAACTGGTAGCCCTCTACAAATTCACCTGCTGCGCCCTGTACCAGTCGAGCGAATGGAGCGGGAGTCCTGAGCAGGCCCCGCGGCTGGTGAAGGTAATACAGCAGTTGCAGCAGGCGCTGGCGCAAGACGTGCTGACCCGGCTGTCACTGTGGGAGCAAGCACCCTGGGGAGAGATGTGATGGATCTCTACATCACCCTGACAGTGGCAAGCTCGCCACCGAGTTCAATGGCCCACCTAGCCCAACGTGTCGCCGATGACATGGCACACCTGCATCACCGTCTAGGGGATGGGGTGAGCGATGAACTGGGCATCAGTATCAGCTATCTGGTCGAACAGTTTGCGCTGCTGGCAGCTGCTTACCGTTCACCGGAGGAAAAGGAGAAACACCCATGATCGAATTCAACGACAGCTTTAGCCAGGCCTCCGTAGCGGAGGCCATGTGTGCTCACTCAGGGCTTGCCAAGCTCATCAGTCAGCAGTTGATGCTGCCGGGCTTTGCCTATGCCCACGATGTGGAGGGGCGACGTATTGGTGGCCCGCTGGTGGCCCCCAACCCTGTGTTGCACAAGACCACGCTCTTTGTCAGTCCACGGGATATGCGTGAGCACCTGCCACGAGAGATTAACTTCGCCCGCTTTCGCTGCGCCTGTAATGCAGCGGGTCAGCCGGTCGGTGAGTGGCAACGGGTAATTGTCGGGGCCTACGTCAACCACGGTAGTAATGACAAGCCGGATTGGAGTAGTCACACCTGAGCCACGGCCACCAGCACACACCCATGCTCCCATACAGCCCCTCACTCCGAGGGGCTGTTTGCATTTGAAGGAAGCCCAACCATGCACGACCTGCGTGATTACAAGACCCTGACCGCTCGGCAGATCACCACTGCCATCGGTCAGCTCAACCACAACACCGCGCCGAAGATAATGACCCACCTGGGATTGCGGGCCAGGCAGCCGCAACCACTCGGTAATGGCCGTAGTAGAGCCAAAGCCCTCAAGCTGCTGCGCAGAGTCAAGAAGGCCCACAAGGCGGGGCGTATCCCGTTTGAACTTACAGTGACCGGCTGCCGCATCGACCGGGGTAGCCATCAGGCTGACCGCTACTATTACGACCGAACACTGCTGGCTCAGGGCTGGCAGCAGTACGACACCGAAGAAGATGCGTGGTACTTCGGCATCTGGATTAACACAGAAAGGCTGGAGACCTTTACCTACGCCGAGGGCGACACCCACCATGTGATTGCGCCAAACGTTGAGGCGTTTCGTACCGAGCTGGCGCGGCTCTACCAGTACCACCCGCAAGCCCCGGCGTTTATCAGCATCGACCCGGAAGCGGGCACGGTGACCCACCATTTTGAAGCCAAACCGGAGGTGTGAAATGGCTAAGAACATCACCATCAAGGTGCCCGGCAAACATCCGCGAACCGGCGAGATCACCACCTTTGAGCTTAAGGGCCAACGCATCGATATCGGCATCGGCGGCCAGGCCGTGCCTTTCCTCATTCACGGTAGGGGGATAGGAACGTCCCTCACTCACATCCCGAGCGGATACCGCATCGCCCTGCTCGGTGGCTGGCTCACCGCTCGTTACGCAATACCTGAAAATAAGCCCAGCAGAACGGCATGCGCCCAGATGGCCATAGACCGGCTGGTGGCTCAATACGGCTCGCTGCACCTGCTGGACCGGCTGAATGGCAAACTGGTTATCAATGAGATGGCTGACTGCGCTCGTTGACGCCAACCGTCTCGCTCATCCACACACAGCATAAAGGGCCAGCCTTCACAGGCTGGCCCTTTGCAACACTGGAATCATCGAACATGACCCGTCTAATCATCGGGCTCGAAGTGCATCGCTATGCCCCCGAGCTCAATAAACTGCATCTGCGTAACCGGCAGACGTTACCCGCTCCCGGCATCACCACCATCAAAGAGGCCAAAGCCCGTCTATTTGGCCGCTGGCAGCCTGGGCATCAGGTAACCATCACGGTGAGTCACCCTGACTACGTCAATCTCTCACGGCTCTACCGGGGGCGACTGGCCAGCCTGACAGACTTTCCAGAGCACCTGACCAGACTACGCCAGCGGCACAATGTGCCCGGCACCCGCATAGACATTCGACTGAGGTATTGCTAATCATGACCACGACAACCACCCACACCAATGACGAACACCGACCCGCAGCGCCAGACCAGTCCACCCGGATTTTTGCGCAGTGGGGCTTGCCCCATAACGTGACGCCGCGCTTTGGGGCTCGTCTCATTCAAGAGCATCATCGCCTGCACTTTCTGTCAGATCGGGCCTCACTGGTAGGCGAATGGCAGGAGGAGGCTATAGACCGGCTGGAGGCTGCCTTACCTACCATCATCAAGGAACTGGAAGCCAAGCTGCTGACCGGCGAACTGGATGCCCAGCGCCAGCAACGTATCACTATCCAGCATGGAGGCTTTACCTGCGAAGCCGATACCCTTGGCAGCCACGGCTATGTCTACTTAGTCATTTACCCAGCGACGAACATGGACGCCAATCCTAAGCGCAAGACGTGACCACCAATCCGCTTGTGGTTACATTTTGGCACCTACTCATCCGTGATTAATGGGATAGGTCGTGGGGAAGCCCAATTCATGGCCTTTCCTTTGTTTTTTTGCCCGCTAACGTGAGACGTTGACCATTTCATCTCTGCAATAACAACGATGCGCAGTAATCACCTTTCGCGTGACATTACGCATAGTGCTGCGGGGTTCATTTGTATAAACTGCCCGCCAGATAATGGATAGACGACTGACGGGCCGGACTTTTTCTCGCCGATGCATCACCTTGGCTGCATCGCCTTCTGTTGACCCACCACCCTGGATAGGTCCCTGCTGCGCCCGCAAGGCTCGGCATGCGCCGTTCCGTCAGTCTGACGACTTGGCCCGCATCCTCACCTTGGCTTTCGCGCAGGTGGGTTATGACGGCAACATGCATAACCGGAGAACCCCATGACCGACCCCAACGAGCTCAGCCAGGCGCTGCTGGCCGCCGTTCCTGAAGATGGCAGCAGCATTGGTAACCAAGCCTTGATGGAAACCTTGAAAACCCAATTCAGCGACCTGACCGATGAGGTATTTACCGCCGCACGCGAGACCCTGCTGGAACAGGGCGTACTGCGCAAGGGGCGCGGTCGGGGCGGTGCTGTGCTCCGGGTGTTGGATGGCGAAGCAGCCGCTGCAGCACCACGCAAAGCGAAAGCCAGTGGAAAGGGCAAGCAGGCCAAGGATGAGCCGCAAGTTACCGGTATCGAGGGGCTGAAGAAGACCCTATGGGCTGCCGCAGACAAGCTGCGTGCCGACATGGACGCCGCCGAGTACAAGCACATCGTGCTGGGCCTTATCTTCCTCAAGTACATCTCCGACTCCTTCGCTGCCCGTCGAAGCGAACTGACCCGCCGCTTTGCCGATGAGAGCGACGAGTACTTCCTCTACGACTGTGACGATGAGCTGCTGGCCGAGGAGCTGGAAGATCGCGACTACTACCGTGAGGTGAACGCCTTCTGGGTACCGGAAGGGGCCCGTTGGGAGGGGCTGCGCGCCCATGCCAAGCAGGCCGATATCGGCAAGCGCATTGACGATGCGCTGACCCTGATCGAGCAGGAGAACCCACGGCTCAAGGGCATCCTCGACAAGCGCTACGCCCGTGCCCAGTTGCCCGATGGCAAGCTCGGCGAGCTGGTGGATCTGGTTTCCAAGATTGGTTTTGGCAGTGATGTCAGTGAAGCCCGCGACATCCTGGGGCAGGTCTACGAGTACTTCCTTGGCGAGTTTGCCAGTGCCGAGGGCAAGAAGGGGGGCCAGTTCTACACGCCTGCCAGCATCGTCAAGACACTGGTGGCGGTACTTGCTCCCCATCATGGTCAGGTCTACGACCCCTGCTGCGGTTCAGGCGGCATGTTCGTGCAGTCGGAGAGGTTTATCGAAGCCCATGGCGGTAAGTTGGGTGACGTCTCTATCTACGGTCAGGAGTCGAATCCGACCACTTGGCGGCTGGCGGCCATGAACCTCGCCATCCAGGGGATGGACTACAACCTCGGGCGCGAAAACGGTGATACCTTCACCCGCAACCAGCACCCGGACTTGCGCGCCGACTTTGTGCTGGCCAACCCGCCGTTCAATATCAGCGACTGGTGGCATGGTAGCCTCGAGGGGGATCCGCGCTGGGTCTACGGTACGCCGCCTGTGGGCAACGCCAACTATGCGTGGCTGCAGCATATGCTCTACCACCTCAAGCCCAATGGCCGTGCCGGTATCGTGCTGGCCAACGGCTCGATGAGCTCGAGCCAGAACAGCGAAGGCGACATTCGCCGTGCGATGGTGGAGGCGGACGTGGTGGAGTGTATGGTGGCCCTGCCGGGCCAGCTTTTCTTCAACACCCAGATCCCGGCCTGCCTCTGGTTCCTCGCCAAGAACAAGACCCGCCGTCAGGGTGAGGTGCTGTTTATCGATGCCCGCAAGCTGGGCACCATGGTTAGCCGGGTGCAGTGTGAACTCGATGAGAGCGCGATTGCCCGTATCGCCGATACCTTCCACGCTTGGAAAGGGGACGGGGAGTGCGAGCAGTCTTACGAGGATGTAGCGGGCTTCTGCCGCAGCGTAACCCTGGCTGAGATCGCCGAACACGGCCATGTGTTGACTCCTGGCCGCTATGTAGGGGCCGAAGAGGTGAAGGAGAACGATGAAGCCTTTGCCGACAAGATGGTTCGCCTAACCAAACAACTTGGTGACCAGATGACCAAGGGGACCGAGCTGGATCAGCTTATCCGCCAAAAGCTGGGAGGGTTGGGGTATGGGCTCTGAGTGGCAACAGTTCTGTCTGGCTGATGCAGGTAGTATCGTTACTGGAAAGACTCCGAGGGGGGGCATACCAGAGTTCGAAGGGAGCGATGTTCCTTTCGTAACACCACCAGACTTCAATGGTTCCATGTGGATTGAGCGGGCTAATCGGTCCATCTCTGAGCTTGGTGCACAATCTGTCAAAGGTAGCATCATCCCTCGGTGTAGCGTGCTTGTGACCTGTATTGGTTCTGACATGGGGAAGGCAGCCTTAACGGCATCTCGATGCGTGACTAATCAACAAATCAATGCAGTGCTTGTAGATGAAACTAAGTTTTGCCCTGAGTTTATCTATTACAACTTGAGCTTACGCAAAGACGAAATACGTGGACTTGCAGGTGGCTCGGCCCAACCAATTTTGAACAAGTCTGCATTTAGCCAAATCCGCTTCTGGGCTCCACCTCTTTCAGAGCAAAGAACTATCGCCACAGCACTAAGACCGATCAACGATCGCATCGCCCTGCTACGCGAGACCAACGCTACGCTGGAGGCCATCGCTCAGGCGTTGTTCAAGTCGTGGTTTGTTGACTTCGAGCCGGTTCATGCCCGTGCTCGTGGCGAGCAACCAGCAGGTCTGGCCCCCGAGGTCGCGGCCCTGTTCCCCGACAGCTTCGAAGAGTTCGAGTTGGGTATGGTGCCACAGGGGTGGGCGGTCGGTACACTATCTGAAATTTGTTCGATTTCAAGTGGAAAGCGACCTCCTGAGCGGAGTGATGAACTCTCGGATGAGTGTCACATCCCTTTGTATGGAGGCGCGGGTCTAATGGGTTATACATCAGCGTCACTGTTTGAGACTCCACGTATTGTCACGGGACGCGTTGGTACACTCGGCAAGGTGCATGTAGCATATCCGCCATTCTGGGCTTCTGACAACGTCCTCGTCCTGACTCCAGCAGAGGATTCAATATTTGCCTTCTGCCTACATTGGGTGAGCGCAATAGATGTCCATGCCTTGAATCGCGGATCGTCACAACCATTGTTGACTCAGAAAGACTTAGGGGCTCAGCTGGGCGTCATTCCATTACCTGAGGTCCTTGTTCAATTTGAAGCTACAGTATCGCCACTTTATAAACAGATTCGTGCCAATTTAGAGCAAGCCCAAACCCTCGCCAACTTGCGCGATACACTGCTACCCCGCCTGATCTCCGGTCAACTGCGCTTGCCGGATGCCGAGGCAATGGTGTCGGAGGCGCAAGCATGATACTCGCAACTGAGGCGCACTCCGCTACGCTCGTCGTCAAGTTGACCCAGGGGGCTGTTGATAATGGCTATATCAGCATCGGGCGCCACCAATTTGCCTTCTTTCCTGTGGATGTTATAGCGAATGACCAAGGTGAAGCAGATGCAGCTATTGAGCTGGTTTTGCCAACCGGAGAGAAGGTCACTACCGCCGTGCTGGGTAAGTTTGGCCGGTTGCAGAAACGCTTTGGAACCATGTTCAAGCAGTTGTCTGTATGTGCTGGCGATCAGTTGCAATTGGCTCGGATAGGCTCTGACCCCTATCGGTATCAACTTACCCATATTCCGAATGGCTCGATTATGACTCCTCCCACCCCATCCGCATCGCAGCAGGACGCTCCCATGCCACAACTTGCACCATCCCCACTCAACCAGATCCTCTATGGTCCCCCCGGCACCGGCAAGACCTACCACACTATCAACAAGGCGCTGGCTATTCTCGACCCCGAGTGTCTGGCACAACACGACGATGATGTGAGCCCAGAGGCCCGCAAGGCGCTTAAAGCGCGCTTTGATGAGCTGGTCAAGGAGGGACGTATCGACTTTGTGACCTTCCACCAGAGCTTCAGTTATGAAGACTTTGTGGAGGGGATCCGTGCCGAAAGTGATCCAGATAATGGCCAACTGACTTATGACGTGGTTGATGGCGTCTTCAAGCGCATGTGTGACGCGGTGGCCGCCAAAGTCACGCGCAGCGACAGCCATGAGGCGATGACGCTGGAGGGGCGCCGGGTCTGGAAGATGTCGCTTGGCAATACTCAGGGCGATGATGCCCATATCTTTGACGACTGCATTGAGCAGGGTCTTATCCGGTTGGGCTATGGCAGCTCTCACGACTACAGCGAGTGTAAGACACGCAGCGACGTTCAGCGCGTGTTGGAGCAGTCGGTGGGCAAGATAGACAACGCCTATGACTACACCGTGACCAGCGTGATGACGCTGGTGAACCGGATGAAGATTGGCGACCTCGTGGTGGTCACCGACGGCAACTTCAAGTTCCGCGCTATCGGCGAGATTACCGGTGATTATCGTAGTGACGTGCACTACGAGGGTGATGACAGCTACGCGCAGGTCAGGCCGGTCAAGTGGCTATGCCAGTTCAGCCCCTCGCTCCCATGCGGTGAGCTGATCAACGGCCGCTTTAGCCAGATGACGCTCTATGAGTTGAAGGCACCGACCTTGATCCCGGAGAAGCTGCTTGCTCTGGTCAATGCCACAGCATCACAAGTTGGGTCGCAGAGTGAACCTGGCGTCACGCCATCGAACAAACGCGTATTGATCATCGACGAGATCAACCGGGGCAACGTTTCGCGCATCTTCGGTGAGTTGATCACCCTGATAGAGCCAAGCAAGCGAGCTGGGGCAAGCGAGGCGCTGACCACTACTCTGCCTTACTCCAAGCGCCCCTTTAGCGTACCGGACAACCTCTACCTTATCGGCACCATGAACACCGCTGACCGCTCCTTGGCCGGACTCGATATTGCACTGCGTCGCCGCTTTGTGTTTGAGGAGATGCCGCCCAGGGCCGAGCTGCTTGATGGCGTGGTCATCGAGGAAGAGGGGCACAAGGTAGACGTAGGCCGCTTGCTCCATATGCTGAACCAGCGTATCGAGGTGCTGTTGGACCGCGACCATTGCCTCGGTCATGCCTACTTTATGCCGCTCAAAGCGGCTGCCAAGCCAACCTTGGCGCAGTTGGGATACATCTTCCAGCATCAGATCCTGCCGCTATTGCAGGAGTACTTCTTTGAGGACTGGCAGCGCATCGCCTGGGTGCTCAATGATCATCGCAAGAGCAAGGCTGAGGCGATGTTCCTCACGCCTCCCAAACTCGATATCAAGACCCTGCTTGGTGATATAGCGGTTGGGGGACAACGCCAACGTTGGAGCATCAATGAGAAGGCGTTTAGGCGTATTGAGGCCTATGTCTTGACCATCGAGGGTGACAAGGGGGCGCAGTGAAGGCTCCCATCACGGTTCGTGAGTATGGTCGGCTAACTGTTAGAGATAACGCTGTTAATACGCTGGCGCTTGCCCATATAGACCGGGTTGATTTCGATTGGCTATGTCAGTTGAGCCAGCGCTACAAGGTAAGTCATGCACCCGCTCTTGCGCAGGTGGAAGATAGCCGAACCTTGCAACTGGACAACTACGTGGGGGTGATAGAGACCCCCACCGGGCAGGTGATCGAGATCCTGCCCAAGACCGCCAATGAGGATGACCCACTCGAGGATGGTCGTGAGTTGATCCGTCGGATGCTGGAGCGAGCCCTGGATCTGCCACCCCGTGAAACGGCGGAGGCGTCGCTGGAACGCTTTGATATGCCGCTCAACGAGTGGGTTATCGCGCGCTTTCTGGCCGAACTCGATCAGCTGGTCAAACGCGGCGTGCGCAGTGACTATCAGCGTCTTGAGGCGACAGAGCCGTTCTTGCGTGGTCAGCTGGATGTCGCCCGGCAGATGCGCCAGCCACCGGGCCGGGGCCACCACTTTGCGTTACGTTACGACCTCTTCTTGCCCGACCGGGCCGAGAACCGGCTGCTCAAGCGGGCGCTGGAGACCGTCGCCAATGCGACTCAGCACCCGGACAACTGGCGGTTGGCACAGGAGCTGCGCCACTTGCTGGTGGATGTGCCTGCCAGCCGCGATGTGGAAGGGGACTTCAGACTGTGGCGACATGACCGCTTGATGGCTCACTATCAAGGTGTTCGGCCGTGGTGTGAGCTCATCCTCTATCGTGCCATGCCGAGTGCCCTGAATGGTGAGTGGCGCGGCATCAGCCTGCTGTTCCCCATGGAGAAGCTGTTCGAGCGCTATGTAGAGTCGTGCCTGCGTGAACAGCTGTTGCCCGATGCCAAGTTGGAGCGGCAAGTAAAGAGTCAGTACCTATGTTCTCACCAAGGCAAGGAGATGTTCCAGTTACAGCCGGACCTCTTGTTGCAGCACGGCAACAAGCGTTGGGTGATGGATGTGAAGTGGAAGCGGCTCGATAGCAGCGACCGTGACGGCAAGTACGGCATCAGCCAGGGTGACCTCTACCAACTGTTTGCCTACGGCCACAAGTACCTGACCGAGCAGGATGATGGTCATCTGGTATTGATTTATCCATCATGGAGCCAGCTCAAAGTTCCACTCGAACCTTTTTGTTATGATGCCCGCCTGACGTTGTGGGTCTTGCCGTTTGACTTGGCTGCCAGTTCGTCCCACCGGCTGATATTGCCTTGCCAGCCGAGGGCGGATTCTGCGTGCGAACTGCGCTTGCCACTGAGACCCGCCGAGCCCGCCTGACGGGCGTTTCTCCTTGTTGATGAGTGATGGTGCATGACCGAAGATCAGTTGGAACAAGAGGTGCTGGGGTGGTTGGCCGAGGTGGGCTATCGCGTGGTGTGTGGCTACGACGTTGCCCCCGATTCTGATAACCCGTGGCGTGAGCAGTTCCAGCAAGTGCTGCTGCGCGAGCGCTTGCGGGAGGCGATTGCCCGGCTCAACCCCTCCGTGCCGCTGGTGGCGCGTGAAGATGCGCTGACCCAAGTGGTCAACCTCGATACCCCAGCGCTGCTGTCGGCCAACCGGGCATTTCACCGCTTGCTGGTGAATGGAGTGCCAGTCCAGTACCAGCGCGATGGCGAAACGGTGGGGGACTTTGTCCGCCTCGTTGACTTCGAGCAGCCCACCGCCAACGAGTGGCTCGCCATCAACCAGTTCTCTATCAAGGGGCCCAAACACACCCGCCGCCCCGACATCATCCTCTTCATCAACGGGCTGCCGCTGGTGGTGCTGGAGCTCAAGAACCCGGCCGACGTGCATGCCGACATCTGGAAGGCATTCGACCAACTGCAGACCTACAAGGAGCAGATCCCCGACCTGTTCCAGTACAACGAGATCATGATTGCCTCCGATGGTAGCGAGGCGCGGATGGGATCGCTGTCTGCGGATGCCGAACGCTTTATGCAGTGGCGCACTGTGGATGGGGTCAACCTCGACCCCTACGGCGAGTTTGGCGAGCTGGAGACCATGGTGCGCGGCATTCTGACCCCGGCCATGTTGCTCGATTACCTGCGCTTCTTCGTGCTGTTTGAAGATGATGGCCGGTTGGTCAAGAAGATCGCCGGTTACCATCAGTTCCATGCAGTCAGGGCGGCCATCGAGCAGGTGGTGCTCGCATCGCGTCCAGACGGCAGCCACAAGGGCGGGGTGGTGTGGCATACCCAGGGCAGTGGCAAGAGCATCACCATGACCTGCTTTGCGGCCCGGGTGATGCGAGACGCCGCGATGGAGAACCCGACCATCGTCGTCATCACTGACCGCAATGACCTTGATGGCCAGCTGTTCGGGGTCTTCTCACTCTCGCAAGATCTGCTGCGCGAGGAGCCGGTGCAAGTGAGTACGCGAGGTGACCTGCGTGACAAGCTTGGCAACAGGCCCTCCGGTGGCATCGTGTTCACGACCATCCAGAAGTTCATGCCCGGCGAGGATGAGGACACGTTCCCTGTGCTCAGCGACCGCGCCAACATCGTGGTCATCGCGGATGAAGCACATCGAACCCAGTACGGTTTCAGCGCCTCGCTCAAAGCGCCAGGCAAGGTTGCAGAAGGGGCTGCGCGCTATCAGGTCGGGTATGCACAGCACTTGCGCGACGCGCTGCCCAACGCGACGTTCGTGGCCTTTACCGGTACGCCCGTATCAGCGGAAGACCGCGACACTCGCGCCGTCTTTGGCGACTACATCCACGTCTACGACATGCAGCAGGCCAAGGACGATGGTGCCACGGTTGCCATCTACTACGAGTCACGCTTGGCCAAGTTGTCACTTAATAACGAAGAGCTTCCCCACATCGACGACGAAGTGGATGAGTTGGCCGAGGATGAGGAAGAGAGCGAGCAGGCCAAGCTTAAGTCACGGTGGGCAGCCTTGGAGAAGGTGGTTGGCAGCAAGCCAAGAATTGAGCGGGTTGCCGCCGATCTGGTGGCCCACTTCGAAGAGCGCAATCAGGCGCAGCATGGCAAGGCCATGGTGGTCGCCATGAGCCGCGAGATTTGCGTGCACTTGTATGATGCCATCGTGGCCCTGCGCCCCGACTGGCATGACCCGGACCCCGACAAGGGGGCCATCAAGATCGTGATGACCGGTAGCGCTTCTGACAAGGCATTGCTGCGGCCCCACATCCATGCCACCCAAGTGAAGAAACGGCTGGAGAAGCGGTTCAAAGACCCGAGTGACCCGCTCAAGCTGGTCATCGTGCGTGATATGTGGCTGACCGGCTTCGATGCGCCCTGCGTGCATACCCTCTATGTGGACAAGCCGATGAAGGGCCACAACCTGATGCAGGCGATTGCACGGGTGAACCGGGTGTTCAAGGACAAGCAAGGCGGGCTGGTGGTCGATTACATCGGGATCGCCAACGAGCTCAAGAGCGCCATCAAGGAGTACACCGCCAGCAAAGGACGGGGCAAGCCGACCGTCGATGCCCATGAGGCCTACGCGGTGTTGGAGGAGAAACTCGATATCCTGCGCGCCCTGCTGCATGGCTTTGATTACAGCGACTACCTCACCGGTGGCCACAAGCTGCTCGCCGGGGCCGCCAACTTTATTCTTGGCCTTGAGGATGGCAAGAAGCGCTTTGCCGACAACGCGCTGGCGATGAGCAAGGCGTTCACGCTCTGCTGCACCCTTGACGAGGCCAAGGCAGTGCGGGAAGAAGTGGCCTTCTTGCAGGCGGTCAAAGTGTTGTTGACCAAGAAGGCGATCTCCCAAAAGAAGAAAACCGACGAAGAGCGCGACTTGGCCATTCGCCAGATCATCGGCAATGCGGTGGTATCGGGCGATGTGGTCGATGTGTTTGAAGCGGTGGGGCTCGACAAGCCCAATATCGGCCTGCTCGATGATGAGTTTCTGGCCGAGGTGCGCAACCTGCCGGAGCGCAATCTTGCGGTGGAGTTGCTGGAGCGACTGCTGGAGGGGGAGATCAAGTCGAAGTTCGCGACCAACCTCTCCCAGGAGAAGAAGTTCTCGGAGATGCTGACCAAGGTGATCGCACGCTATCAGAACCGCTCCATCGAAACCGCACAGGTGATCGAGGAGCTGATCGACATGGCCAAGAAGTTTGCCGCCGTAAGCAAGCGGGGGCAGGCCTTGGGCCTTAACGATGACGAGCTCGCCTTCTATGATGCGTTGGCCAACAACGAGGCGTCAGTGCGTGAGCTGGGGGACGAGATACTGGCCAAGATAGCCCATGAGCTGACAGCCAACCTGCGCCGTAGCGTGACCGTGGATTGGAGCAGCCGCGAAAGCGTGCGCGCCAAACTGCGGCTGATGGTCAAGCGCATCCTGCGCAAGTACAAGTACCCGCCAGACCAGCAGGAAGAGGCTGCTCAGCTGGTTCTGGCGCAGGCAGAGAGCTTGTGTGAGGTGTGGTGTTGAGTGGGGGAGGCGCGAGCCTCCCTCACCTTATCTATCAAGATGTGTAGATATGGCTTACTTCAGTATGACGCTGCCTGAAGGTATCTGGTTGGCCTCTTCGAGGCTCAGGTAGCGTGGGCCTTGTACGCTGGCCAGTGACTTGAATAACCACGGATGCGGCTTTAGCCAAGCTTTGGTGTCTTCGTAAACGTCTCCACCGACCACGAAGTAACGACCATCACACCCGTCATCGTGTAGTTCATTGGCATCAGGTGCCGAGAGTTTCAGCTGGCAGCCTTCGATGACAACCACGACTTGAGACTTGTAAACCCCAATGACGGTGGAGATTTTGTTGGCCATATCACTTGAAACCCGCCAAGCGCTAATGGCGCCCTTGTAAGCACCTCGGCTGGAGTAGGTCTCTACCAAGTTGGCTACCAATGCCGTCACAATACGTACCTCGTTAAGTTGTTTGGAATGCGGTTTGTTGCTAGTGACCTGCATAGCCACCGATGAACGTGTTGATAGGGTCAGCGCGACTTGAAGTAGGCGACCTTTTCAAGGAAGTAGCGACCCAGTTCACCTTGATGTTGGTTCGCTTCGCTTTCTGCGTGGCCAAGTGACCGTTGCGCTCCTTCCATACCGCATATGCGGCGGCCTTCTCGACCTCGACCCGTTCTTGCTGCTCTTTCGGTAGGGCACACAGATTGTGACTCATACTGACATCTTTGTTATTTGTTGGCGCCATGGTACGCCATCACTGGCATGCGGGACTTGCGCTGGTTCAAAGGTGGTGCGCTATAATGGCTGTATATAAATACAGGTGTTTTGCCATGAAGCTGTTAACCCCAGACCCATCACCCGCCGAGGTGACCATCCCGCTGTTCTTGCACCGCGCCTCTTGTGGCTTTCCCAGCCCAGCCAGCGACTATCTGGAAGGGAAGTTGGACCTTAACACCCACTGCGTGTCGCACCCTGCAGCAACCTTCTATCTGCGTGCCGAGGGGGAGAGCATGACCGGGGTCGGCATCTTTCCCGGTGACTTGCTGGTGGTCGATAAGAGCCTCACCCCTCGCCATGGTGATGTGGTGATTGCACAACTCGATGGCGGCTTCACGGTAAAGACCTTGCAGCTCAAGCCGAGGTTGCGGCTGCTGCCAGCCAATCCGGCGTTCGCGCCTATCGACCCTTGTATGAGTCTCTCCCTGGAGTTGTTCGGAGTGGTCACCCATGTGATTGGCAATCTGAGGCAGCGTGATGGCTATAGCGCTCGTTGATGTAAACAACTTCTACGCCAGCTGTGAGCGGCTGTTTCGCCCTGAGCTGCGTGGCCGCCCGATCGTGGTGCTCTCCAACAACGATGGATGCGTGGTGTCGCGCAGCCCCGAAGCCAAGGCGATGGGTATCAAGATGGCTGGGCCCTACTTCAAGATCCGCGAGCAGTTCGAGGCGCATGGCGGTGTGGCGTTCAGCTCCAACTACGCGCTCTATGGAGACATGTCTGGCAGGGTGATGAGCACGTTGGAGACCATGGCCCCCGAGCTGGAGGTCTACTCCATCGATAAGAGTAAGTTGTATAGTGCGGACGCCTAAGCTATTGAGTTCTATCTATGGACATTGTTAAGCGTCCCAGGGGCGTTGAATGGCGACGCTAGAGCGCATTCATTTCGTGCCCCATTACCTCGTGCGCAGAGAGAACGCCGTCGCATACTCCCCCAGTAGCAGCCGGCCATCCATTGAGGGCTTGCCCCAAATCTTTTGGGCAGACTATGCACCTTGGAGGGAGGCAAACCTGTGGGCAGTGGAGCGAGCAACGACTGGTGACGCTTCTCTTAAGACCGTTGCCAGTAACATGAATGGCCTTCTCAATTACGCTAAATTTCTTGAATCTCGTGATTTGCAGTGGTTCGAGTTTCCCGCTCGCAAAGCTGACCGCTGCCTGGTGCTATACCGAGGGGCGTTGATCAAGATGCGCGATGCCGGCCAGATCGGCCCATCCACGGCGTCTGAGTACATGCGCAATTGCATCATGTTCTATCGGTGGGTAAGGCATAGGGAGCTTCTTTCTCCACACGTCCAGCTGTGGCGGGAAAAACCCTACGTCGTTAAATACTTCGACCGGGTGGGGTTCGAGCGAACGATCAGCGGAACCACCACCGACCTCAGCATCCCGAACCGTAAGCGCCCAGGCCAAACGCTTGAAGATGGGCTGTTGCCAGTCTCGGAGACCGATCGCGATGCAATTCTGGATTTCGCCGCAGAGAACGCCACGCCCGAGCTCTACCTCATGTTGGCCCTTGGATTTTTTACCGGGATGCGGCTCGGCAGCATCTGTGATCTCAAGATTCAGTCTCTGGAGCGCGCCGCCCCCGACCCTTCCGCTGAAGGGCTTCTACGCCTTGCAGTTGGTCCAGGCGCAGCTCCGCCAGTGCACACGAAATTCGGTGTGACTGGCCAGGTCTGGATACCCGAAGCGTTGCGTGATGAATTGCTGGAATATGCCAAAGGCTGGCGGAGGATGGAACGAGAGGCGAAAGCCTCGCCCGAGAATCGTGATTTGCTGTTCTTGACCCGCTTTGGTAACGCCTATGGCAGGCGCGGCACCGATCAGTCATCTGCTGTGAATGTTGAGATGTCCGAGTTTCGAAAACGGGGCGTCAAAGCAGAACTACAGGTGCTCCGTAAATTCCGCTTCCATCAGTCGCGCTGCACCTTCGGTACCGAATTGGCACGTCTGGCGCTATCGGCTTGTGCCGATGTCGCTATTGTAATTGCGACGGTCAGCGACGCGTTGCTCCATGGGCCTAACTCTGAAGCCACCACCTTCAAATACATCCGATTCGTACAGGCACTGCCGATCAAACAAGCCCTCTCAAATAGCTTCATGGCGGCATTTAGCGGGATCGGCGCTGGGGCGCGGCACGATGGATAGTTCCGAATTCGACCTCACTTTCCCGATGCTTGAGTATGGGGCCACTGAAACGCCCTGGGACCTCCGGCCGCTGCTGTTTCGCGGAGGTGCAGCAGCAAAGGTGAAGCATGTGGGCCGCCAGATCGCGCAGGGCGAACTCGGCAGTCCCTTGCCGGAACGTTTCGAGCTGGTGACGCAGCTGCATGAGCACATGACTGACGACCTTGCTGGTGGCGGAAGTCGCTTCTCGGTGCAGAACAAGATCAGTGCATTGCGCCGATTCTTTGCCTGGATCGATTCAGAAAACGTGAATCTCAGTCTCGAGACGGCGGCCGACACGTTCATTCGTTGGACCGATCACTTGCTCCAGCGTCATCGAGTCGAACGCAATTTCAGCGATGGGTCCCTGTACGATCTCACCAGGCTCACGGCGACGATGCTGGACCGAGCATTGGACCGCCAAGCAAGCCTGAGCAAGAGCACACGTATTCGCAAGCCGCGCGGCAAAGGCAAGGTACATACGAGCAAAGCGGACAAGCAGAATCTGCAAAACACCTTCGCATTCGGACACCTTCTAGCTGACGTATGCGAGGCATTGACCTGGAGGGGGACAATGGCCCCCCTCCCAGTTTGTATTTCGTTACGCACCGGCCAAGTGCTGGAACTATGGTCGGGATTGCAGAGCCCCGAGAAAGTAGCGGCCCGCCGTACCAGGCCGCAAAACCAAGCGCAAATCGAAGCATCCCTGGCGGCGCGTGCCGCCCACGATGCAGATCGGACACTGCGGACCCGTTTCCCCATCGTCAATTTACGGATCGAGAGTGAATTGCTGATGTTCATCGCCCAGACCGGTCTGAACCTCCAGCAAGCACATACCCTGCGGGTTGAGCAGTTTCATTACACCAGCCACATAGACGGCTACCAGGTACGTACCTACAAAAATCGACGGGAAGGAGAAGTGCTATTCGAGATCTTTGCCAGTTATCGAGAGTGGTTCGAGCGCTATCTCGAATGGCGTTCCGAATGGTTTCCCAATGAGCCGGATGGTTTGCTCTTTCCGCTTATACGTAGCGGGGGACGAATCCTAGAAGAGGCGACGCAGTTCACGAACGTTACGCGCATCTGCCGCGAGCTTGGCATACCGATAGTGAGACCGCGAAAACTGCGCGGGACGCGCATCAACTGGTTGCTTCGGGAGTCCCAGAATCCCCAACAGGTTGCGGAGTTGGCCCAGCATACGGTGCAAACGCTGATACGCGTATATGCCGACCCCCATCCGCAGATCGCTATGGTGGAAATTACGCGCTTCCATCAGCAAACCGATCCGTCCCTTTCACCTCCTGCTCCTGGTAGATGTGTATCGGCCACACCTGAACCAGTGGGCACGATGCCGAAGAATGGTCCGCGACCCGACTGCATCAATGCTGCCGGTTGCCTGTTCTGTACCCAGCACCGGGATATCGAAAGTGAGGATCATGTGTGGTCTCTCGGTAGCTTGCGCCACCTCAAATCGCTTGAACTGGCACGCTACCGCCCATCCAGTTCGGGTAAGCACCTGACGACAGAGCATCCGGCCCTGCTGGTGATCGATCGGCTGACGGCCAAACTGCGCTTCTTCGAAGAAAGTAGCGAGGTCCGCAGGCTTTGGGTCGAAGAAGCCAGAGCGCGCATAAGTGAAGGTGACTACCACCCGGCCTGGGATGGCTTCATCCGATTGGCAGAACTGCGACAAAGATCAGCATGACGAAAAATATTCTTTCCGAACTTGGCCTCGGCATCGACTCGCCCCTAGCGATTCCTGATGCGCCGAACTACCGTCCGCCGTGCTGGCCACCGCAGCGTGATTGGCCGGTCATCATAGATGCCGCTGGCCAGGTGGTGAGCCGTTGGGGCGATGCCATTTGGCGGCTCGACCCATGGGCGGGAAAACGGCTCACTCTCAATTTCGGCGATGGCCCAGCTAAGAAATATGTCGCCGCGATCGATCCTGCGAACGCCGATTTATTGCGGACCGTAATCGGCTGGTGGCTATACGGCCCCAATGGAGCCCGTGGATACCGAGGCCTGAAAACGCGCTTCGACCAGATGCGTCGGCTGTTCGTCTTGTGCACTCAAGAAGGCATTCTCGCATCCGAACTGAGTCATTTTCCGCGCGTTGCCGACCGTCTCCCGGAGGTGCTCCAGGCTTCCCGGTCCGGTGAGTTCTTGGCATTGCTGCACGAACTGTACGAGCGGCGGGATGCGCTGGGGTTCACCTTGTTGGATCGCGCAGGGTTGGCACGCCTCGCAGCGGCCATGCCCGACCACCAGAAGCTCCAGACCCCCTATATCCCGCCCCGCATTTGGCACTATCAAATCACACGCTTGCGCGAATGCCTGGATGACTTTTTGGCGCATCGAGGCCAAGTCGAGGAGTGCTTCCGCTTCTGTCTGGCTGCCTATCGGCACAACTCTGCCAGTCTCCAAGGACAACGCAGGCCACAATCGTTCTATCCGTTTCAGTGGCCGTCGGATGGATCAAACGGAAAGTGGACTGGGCGGCAGTACTACGGCCCATTCATCGACACCGCGCATCGGTTTGGCATGGTGGAACTATTTCGTCGCTGGCTGGGAGTGAGCGACGACGAAATTCGCATTCAAACTCTGAGTCGCTACCTCAACCTCGTGAGTCGATCTGGACTGTGCTATCTGCTGAACTTCAGCCTCATGCGAGTCGAAGAGGCTTGGAACCTGCGCGCCGATTGCTTGCACATAGAACGTGATCCGCAGTTTGGCGACATCCATGTATTGTGCGGACGAACGACCAAGACGATGTCGGATTCTGAGGCACTTTGGGTGACGTCCCCGTCAGCTCAGGTGGCAGTTGAAGCCATGCGTGTGGTCGCAGACCTCCGCGCAGAATGCGACTCTCCCCCCGGCGAGGCCTCGGTGCCGGATGATCCGGCCAAGCGCTATCTGCTTGATTATTGCCTTGAACCGTGGGGAACGAAGTTCACCAAGATCAACCGCACGATTCGGCCATCGATTCCGAGCTATGCCCATGTGCTTCAGTGGTTCGACAAGCTGTTCGACCGTGAGCAATTGCGCATTACGCCGGAAGATTTCGAATTGGCTCGGTTGGTGACGCCGACGCTGACCGACGAGTTTGCGGTCGGCAAAATCTGGCCGTTGGCCTGGCATCAACTCCGACGAACCGGCGCAGTGAATATGCAGGCATCCGGGCTGGTCAGCGACGCTTCATTGCAGTTTCAGCTAAAGCACGTCGCCAGAGCGATGAGTCTCTACTACGGGCAAAACCATTCCAGGGTACGGCTGGAAGAGAAGGCCCATACCTACTACGTCCGCACCATGTACGAAACTTTGGGTAGGCAGCTGCAACAGCTGACGAGCAACCGATTCGTCAGCCCCCACGGCGAGAAGCGAAAATCTGAGATTGTCCGCCTAATCTCAGCCTCTGATGCTAAGAAAGCGATCAATCTGGCTAAGAAGGGGACGGTCACTCATCGACCGATTTTGCTGGGCATCTGCACGAGCCGTACCCCCTGTCCCTATGGGGGCATCGACAATATCGCTCGCTGCGGAGGGGGCGACTCCCCCGGAGAAACCAAACCATGTGCGGACGTTCTCTATGACCCCGAGCAACTCGACGAAGTCGAAGTGTTGGAGGCGGTATTGGATGAGCGCCTGGCCGCTGCCGAGGTAGACAGTCCGCTAAGGACTTCGTTGGAAGCCCAGAAACGTAGTGTGGAGAATTATCGCCATGTCATCCGGCAAACATGAATCCGCTGACCCGGCTAAGCGAATGAGTGCCGGCGAGCAGTATCGCGCAGCGTTCGAGCGGCTGAAGAGCAACAAGCCCGAACGACTGCCGAAGGGGACGCCCGTAAGTCAGAACAACGTTGCCAAGGAGGCCGGCAGCGACCCCTCTGCACTGAAAAAAGCTCGTTTCCCCCTACTGATCGCTGAGATCCAAAAGTACGTGGAAGGACACGCTGAGCAACGTCCGCCATCAGTGCGCCAAGTCAGCTTATTAGCCCGCAGAAAAAATCGTGGACTTCGAGAACGGATCGAGGAAATCACGCAGCAGCGTGACCACATAGCCAGCCTACTCAGTGAGGCCGACGCCACCATTCTTGAGCTGTACGACCGTATTGCGGACTTGGAGCGCCAACTGCCGGCCTCCAATGTGCTTCCTCTTGATCCGCGAGGCCACAAAAAACTTTGAAACGGAGAGCTCGCAATATTCGAAAGAAACACAGCCATGCCCGACCAGCCCGGCATGAAACGTCGGGCTAGCCGCCGAAGAGCTTCTTGCGTTGCGCGGTCCGCTCCCGGCGTAGATTCTCGTAGGCAGTTCGGCGTTTAGTCGCGTTTTTGATTAATTCCAGGACCTGGGCGATATCGCCGAGCAACTCCTCACGCGCGGGAAGCGGTAGTTGGCGCTCGCCTGGGGTGTCGTGGGCCTCGGTAGCTTCGCAGGCCCGCGCATACACTGCCAGCAACTGCTCCCACTCCTCTGCGGGGTGGCCAATGACAGCACCAAATGCTTCTACGCTCACCACATCGCTGAACGGCTGGACGGTATTGTTCAAAAAAACCTCGCGTATGGCGCGCTCGACAGTGCCTCGGAGGCTTGAGTATCCCGATGCGATTTGCCGCTCAAGCTCATCATCCGGGTCGCTGCCGACCGGAACGTTCAGTGCTTTCGCACGACTTTCGAGATCGGCCAGGCGGGCCTTGGTGTCCATCGTCGTCCACGTCAGCCCCTCGCTCACTAGTCCCGGCGACTCGTCCCAACCGATGGTCTTGTAGCTGGCCGAGCGATCAGCGCGCTGAAGCGCCATCGCGAGCTCGGTCAGGAACACCGCATCATGGGTGAACACCAGCACTTGGCGGGTCTCAGCCAGCGCTACCAAACGCCGAGCTATGGCCCGACGATATACGTGATCCAGCGACGTAGACGGATCGTCGAAAATAACGGTCGAAGTATGTGGCAGGGATTCGAGCTCGGCGAGGAACATAGCCATCCCCAACGCGCGCTGCTCGCCCTCTGACAGCACCTTGGAGGCTTTCGCCGTGATTTCCTGCAGGCGCAGCGTGACCTTGGTCACCCCCAGCTCTGTGCGCCCGCTCAGGTCGGGTTGCACCCGTCGCTTATAGCCCAGGGCTTTCAACTCAGCATTCATAGAAGCGGCCAGAGCCTCGGTCACATGCGTCGCCGCCAGGGACGTCAGTTTGCGTGACACTGCCGCTGGGTTGAGGGCGGCATGGCAGCGGCTCAATGTGGCATGGACCTGACTGTCCTGAACAAAGCGCTCCACCGCGCCAAGCTGGTTGGCGAGGCGTTGTCGGGCTTCTAGCTCTGCCAGTTCTTGGGTCAGCGCCAAGCGTAGAGCGGGATCGGCAGAGGTCCGCAGGGTATTGGCGTCGACTCGGAGCGAAGCAGCTTTGGCGGCGAAGAGACTATCGAGGTTTGCTTCGATAGGAAGCGGTTCTGACTCGGGGGACCAGTTTCCAGTTTGCAGGGCTTGGCTAACCCAAGTATGCCGGGCGGTCCAGACCGATGCCGCTGCGGTGATGGCAGCGTGTAGGTCGGGCAGTCGCTCCTCCACGTCAGCCCGTGTTGGCACATCCAGAACGTTTAGATCGACAGCCTGCACCTTCCCTAGAGCGTTCATGCGCGCAAGCGTGGCGGCTTGCGCATCCGCCGTGGCGCTGTCGGCGACAAATGCCGCGAAACGCCGCATGCGCTCCGAGGCATCCGTTGAATAAGGTTGCTGGCAGAGTACGCAGTAAGCGTCCGGTTCCAGGTGCGGGAAGGGATGTTCAGGGTATGCCGTCTGCTGAGAGAAAGCCTCAGCGGCTCGGTACATCGTTTGCCAGAGTTCAGCTCCTGTGCCTTCCAGCAGCGTGGCGGTGGGTGAGGACGTTACCGGCAACTCCATGGCGTTCAGTGTGTCTCGATCCTGAAGACGCGCTTGCGCCAGTTGCATGGCGAGATGCGCGGTTTTTTCCGTTGTAATCAGTTCCTTTGCCCGTGCTATGGCACGATCATTCACCCAGCGCTGGACTTCCTCGGCTCGACGCTGCGCCTGGTCCAAGCGTGTCGCCAAACGTTCCAAGGCCAGCGCCTGCGGCACAGGATCGCTTTCCAGTAATGTCCGCTTCAGAAACTCCAGTCGCCGGAGTTCATCGTCACCGACCGTCCCTAATCGAGCAAGCACGGCGCGGTCCGAGTCCCCACCTAATTTGGCGATGTAGCGGCCGACTTCGGTGTCACCCTTCAGCGGTTCGAATTGCCGGGTATCCAGAGCCAAGGCATTGCGTTCGGTCCCAATCCGTGCCTGTAAATCACGCTGAAGTAGGACCAGGCGCGTCAGATGAGTGAGTCCGTAGGGCTGAAATGCAGGGGTCCCTTCCGCGTCGATGTAGTCATTGGCACAGGCCGCGTCGTAGACCGAGACCGAACTCAAATGCAAATGGGCCGGCCCGTTCTGGACCCAACGTGCGGTTTCCGGAGTGCCATCCACCAAAATGGCGAAATCTGCTGATGGCAGTCTAGCTGGGGTTGCCGCCCCAAAAGCGTCGGGCAGGACCTCCACCCGATGCCGAGCGTTGCAGGCATTCTTGAAGACGCGGGCGTAGCCGGATTTGCCGGCGCCGTTATGACCAAAGAAAATGGTCATGCCCTCCGGTGCGAGGTCAAAGGCACGACCGGACGGGAAGCCGTTTACCTGGTCTAGCCCCGAGACACCCACCAACCGCACGGTTGCGCCACTTCCGGCGCCTGGTACGTCGTCCAGCGTGAATGGCCGTGCTCCCCCCGTGGTTGCGTCTTCCCGTTCTTGCTCGCGAACCATTCGCAGAATGGTCTCGATGTCATCTTGGGTTAGTTCGGCCCGGGCAAATATCCGGCGCAGTGCTTCCTGCTGCCAGGGTCTGAGTCCGCCGGCCCACCCAATAATCTCGTCCAACAATGGCATATCCGTCTCCTTTCCAGATCCGCCGATTAAAGGCCGCGCCCAGTTGGATGGCAAGTGGCCAGCGCCTTCGAGGTGCTTCGCCGTGTTCCGTTTGCCTGCCTTCCTGACCGCCACCCTAGTGGCTTGTCCGGTCGTGACGCTACACGGGCAGAATTTCTGCATGCTGGCCAGTATCAAGCCGCTCTAAAGTCCGCTACCGGAAAGCGCTGTTTAGCGGTGAGAGACGGGGAAAGTGCGGAAGCTACTACCGACGCAAGCGATGTGGTGAGCAGTCCTCAGGTATGTGCGAAATTGCACTCCTCTTGACCACCAATTTGGGTTGGCGTTGACCACGGATTGCGTTCAACTTGACCAGGGCGTGTCACTGTCACGACCGTCAGAGAACGGCCAAAAACGGACACCGCCAACCCGTTGGAAAAAAAACTGAGCGTTGCTTTCCGTTAAGTTTGGTAGTTGCAAGCCCCGTTCAGGAAGAATTGCTCGATCAACGCCGCCATACCTGCGCGTGCGATACGGCCGCGGCGCTCGGCGTCTACCAGGCCGAAGATCAAGGAGGAGAAGATTTCGGTAAGCGCCGGGGCACCGATATCGATACGGAATACGCCCAGTTTTTGCCCGCGGAGAAAGAACTCGTCCAGCGTTTCCGAGTAAGGCAGCCATCGGCAGCCGCCTGCATCTAAATCAAACGTGTCCGGGCGCCACTGGAATGAGAGGAATACCAACAACTCCCTGTGAATCAAATGGCCTTCGATCAGACGATGCAATGCGTCCAAGGGCGCCGCCTCAAGATCGGCATCGGCAATGACCCTATAAATAACCACCGAACCATGATTCAGAAGCATCTCGATCAGGTTGTCGCGGGTGCCGCAAAACCTGTTGAGCGTCGCCTTGCTGACCCCCGCTGCCTGGGCTATTTCTTTGAACGTGGCTCGCGGGTGGTCAACGATGGCGATCGCCAGGGCCTTCAGCAATTTCTCATCGGCAGCAGTTAAATCCATCGGTCACTCTTTATCTATCGCGGGCAGATGCGGGTATTTTGCCTAGAACACTCATTTTTCTCAAAGAGGATACTAGCTTTGTTCACACCAAAATCAAATGAGTCAATATTGACTTATTTGATTTTTGCGTGGATCATGCGCGGCTTCGACTACGTACTGGCTTCGCGCTTGGGTGAGATATGAACAAATTCCGCGAATGGATCACTTTTTCCGTGATCTCCTATTTGATCGCCGTGACCCTGGTTGGCTGCGACAAGCCCGAAGAGCAACGGGAAGAGGCGCCAGCGCGTGAAGTCGATGTGCTCAGCGTGAAGACCGAGCCCTTCACAGTGTTCGCCGAGCTACCAGGGCGCATCGAGCCGGTGCGTGTCGCCGAGGTGCGCGCGCGGGTGGCGGGGATCGTGCTCAAGCGCACCTTCGAGGAAGGGGCCGACGTGAAGGCCGGTGACGTGCTGTTCCAGATCGACCCTGCGCCGTTCAAGGCGGCCCTGTCGCGGGCGGAAGGTGAACTGGCTCGCGCCGAGGCGCAGCTGTTCCAGGCTCAGGCGATGGTTCGCCGTTACGAACCACTGGTGAAGATCGACGCCGTCAGCCAGCAGGATTTCGACAACGCCATGGCCGCTCTGCAGAGCGCCCAGGCCGACAAGCGCTCGGCCCAGGCCAATGTCGAAACTGCCCGCCTGGACCTGGGTTATGCCGAGGTTCGCGCCCCCATCGCCGGGCGTATCGGTCGCGCCCAGGTCACCGAAGGGGCTCTGGTAGGCCAGGGCGAAGCCACGCTGCTGGCACGTATCCAGCAACTCGATCCGGTGTACGCCGACTTCACCCAGCCTGCTGCCGATGCCCTGCGCCTGCGCGCGGCAATCGCCGAGGGCAAGGTTGCCGGTGCGAGCGACCAGCCGCTGTCGCTGCGTGTCGACGGTACCGATATCGAGCGCAAGGGCACGCTGCTGTTCACCGATATCTCGGTGGATCGCAGCACCGGGCAGATCGCCCTGCGAGGCCAGTTCGACAACCCCGAGGGCGTGCTGCTGCCGGGTATGTACGTGCGTGTGCGCACACCGCAAGGGCTCGACCAGAACGCCATCCTGGTGCCGCAACGTGCCGTGCAGCGTTCGGCTGACGGCCAGGCCAGCGTGATGCTGCTGGGGGAGGGCGATACCGTCGAGGCGCGCCAGGTCACCACCGGTGCCATGCAGGGCTCGCGCTGGCAAATCAGCGAGGGCCTGCAGGTCGGCGACAAGGTGATCACCAGCTCGCTGGCGGCTATCCGTCCGGGCGCCAAGGTCATCCCCCGCGAGCAAGATGCCGCCGAAGCCGCTCCACAGTCCCAGGTGCAGTAAGCCGGAGAACCTCTCATGTCCCTGTTTTTCATCCGGCGCCCCAATTTCGCCTGGGTAGTCGCCCTGTTCATCTCGCTGGGTGGCCTGCTGGCCATCCCGTTCCTGCCGGTGGCGCAGTACCCCAACGTGGCGCCGCCGCAGATCACCGTGACCGCCACCTATCCCGGCGCTTCGGCGCAGGAGCTCACCGACTCGGTGACCAGCGTCATCGAGGAAGAACTCAACGGCGCCAAGAACCTGCTGTACTTCGAGTCCACCAGCAACGCCAACGGCATCGCCGAGATCACCGTCACCTTCCAGCCAGGGACCGACCCCGAACTGGCCCAGGTTGACGTGCAGAACCGTCTGAAGAAGGCCGAGGCACGCATGCCGCAGGCCGTGCTGACGCTCGGCATCCAGACCGAGCAGGCCACCGCCGGCTTCCTGCTGATCTATGCGCTGAGCTACACCGATGGCGACAAGGACGCCAACGTCACGGCGCTGGCCGATTACGCCGCGCGCAACATCAACAACGAAATCCGTCGCGTGAACGGCGTCGGCAAGCTGCAGTTCTTCGCCTCCGAGGCGGCCATGCGCGTGTGGATCGATCCGCAGAAGCTGGTCGGCTACGGCCTATCCATCGATGACGTGAACAACGCCATCCGCGCGCAGAACGTGCAGGTGCCGGCCGGTGCCTTCGGCAGCACGCCGGGTTCCAGCGAGCAGGAGCTGACGGCGACCCTGGCGGTCAAGGGTACCCTGGACAACCCGCAGGAATTCGCCGCCATCGTGCTGCGTGCCAACCAGGACGGCTCGCGCCTGACCCTGGGCGACGTGGCGCGCATCGAGGTCGGCAGCCAGGACTACAACTTCGGCTCGCGCCAGGACGGCAAGCCCGCCGTTGCCGCCGCCGTGCAGCTGTCGCCCGGTGCCAACGCGATCCAGACCGCCGAGGCGGTCAAGCAGCGTCTGACCGAGCTGTCGGCCAACTTCCCGGACAACGTCGAGTTCTCCGTGGCGTACGACACCTCGCGCTTCGTCGACGTGGCGATCGACAAGGTCATCATGACCCTCATCGAGGCCATGGTGCTGGTGTTCCTGGTGATGTTCCTGTTCCTGCAGAACGTGCGCTACACCCTGATCCCGTCCATCGTCGTGCCGGTGTGTCTGCTCGGTACGCTGACCTTCATGTACCTGCTTGGCTTCTCGGTGAACATGATGACCATGTTCGGCATGGTGCTGGCCATCGGCATCCTGGTGGACGACGCCATCGTGGTGGTGGAGAACGTCGAGCGGATCATGGCCGAGGAAGGCCTGGCGCCGGTGCCGGCGACCATCAAGGCGATGGGGCAGGTGTCCGGGGCGATCATCGGTATCACCCTGGTGCTGTCGGCGGTGTTCCTGCCGCTGGCCTTCATGGCCGGCTCGGTGGGGGTGATCTACCAGCAGTTCTCGCTGTCGCTGGCGGTGTCGATCCTGTTCTCGGGCTTCCTCGCGCTGACCTTCACCCCGGCGCTGTGCGCCACGCTGCTCAAACCGATCCCCGAAGGCCATCACGAGAAGACCGGTTTCTTCGGCTGGTTCAACCGCAAGTTCACCGCCCTGACCGGCCGCTACACCAAACTCAACGGCAAGCTGGTGCCGCGCGCCGGGCGGGTGATGTTCATCTACCTGGGCGTGGTGGTGCTGATGGGTTTCTTCTACCTGCGCCTGCCGGAATCCTTCGTGCCGGTGGAAGACCAGGGCTACATGATCGTCGACATCCAGTTGCCGCCAGGCGCCACCCGTGAGCGCACCTCGGCCACGGGTGAGGAGCTGGAAGAGTTTCTGATGGCCCGCGAGGCCGTGCAGACGTCCTTCCTGGTCCTCGGCTTCAGCTTCTCCGGCATGGGTGAGAACGCGGCCATTGCCTTCCCGCTGCTCAAGGACTGGTCCGAGCGAGATTCTTCGCAGTCGCCGGAAGCCGAGTCGGCTGCGGTCAACCAGCACTTCGCCAACCTCGATGACGGCGCGATCATGGCGGTGCCGCCACCGCCGGTCGAAGGCCTGGGCAACTCGGGTGGTTTCGCCCTGCGCCTGCAGGACCGCGCCGGCCTTGGCCGCGATGCCCTGTTGGCAGCGCGCGATGAAGTGCTGGGCAAGGTCAACGGCAATCCGAAGTTCCTCTACGCCATGATGGAAGGTCTGGCCGAGGCGCCGCAGCTGCGCCTGGTGATCGACCGTGAGCAGGCGCGCACGCTGGGAGTCAGCTTCGAAGCGATCAGCAGCGCGCTGTCCACTGCGTTCGGCTCGTCGGTGATCAACGACTTCGCCAACGCCGGCCGCCAGCAGCGCGTGGTGGTACAGGCCGAACAGGCCGAGCGCATGACACCGGAAAGCGTCCTGCGCCTGCATGTGCCCAACGACAGCGGCAGCCTGGTACCGCTGAGTGCTTTCGTCACCACGAGCTGGGAAGAAGGCCCGGTGCAGGTCGCGCGTTACAACGGTTACCCGTCGATCCGCATTGCCGGTGACGCCGCGCCCGGCGTGAGCACTGGCGAGGCGATGCTCGAACTGGAGCGCATCGCTGCCGAGCTGCCCGAAGGTATCGGTTACGAGTGGACCGGGCTGTCGTATCAGGAGCGGGTCGCCAGCGGGCAGGCGACGATGCTGTTCGCCCTGGCCATCACCGTGGTGTTCCTGCTGCTGGTGGCGCTCTACGAGAGCTGGGCGATCCCGCTGACGGTGATGCTGATCGTGCCGGTCGGCGCACTCGGCGCGGTACTGGCGGTGACTGCTATCGGCCTGCCCAACGACGTGTACTTCAAGGTCGGCCTGATCACCGTGATCGGCCTGGCGGCGAAGAACGCCATTCTCATCGTCGAGTTCGCCAAGGACCTGTGGGAAGACGGCTACTCGCTGCGCGATGCTGCTGTCGAAGCCGCGCGCCTGCGTTTCCGCCCGATCATCATGACCTCCATGGCGTTCATGCTCGGCGTGGTGCCGCTGGCCATCGCCACTGGCGCCGGCGCTGCGAGCCAGCGCGCACTGGGCACCGGGGTGCTGGGCGGGATGCTCAGCGCGACCATGCTCGGGGTGATCTTCGTGCCGATCTTCTTCGTCTGGGTGCTGTCGCTGCTGCGCACCAAACCTCAGCAAACCGACAACCATCCCCTGCATAAAGCGGAGTAATGCGATGACCTCTCACTTCATGCTCCGTCGCGCTCTGCTGCCCCTGGCCATCGCCGCCCTGGCGGGTTGTTCGCTGGCCCCGACCTACGAGCGCCCGCAGGCACCGGTCGCGTCGCACTGGCAAGCCGCCGACGCGGAGGGCACCCGTGCCCAGGCGCTGGACTGGCAGACCTTCATCGTCGATGCCGACTTGCGCCGCGCGGTGGATACGGCGCTGAGCAACAACCGCAGCCTGCGCCAGGCGCTGCTGGATATCGAAGCTGCGCGTGCCCAGTACCGCATCCAGCGTGCTGATCGCCTGCCTTCGATCAACGCCAATGCCAGCGGCAACCGCCAGCGCCTGCCTGCCGATCTGTCGCAGACCGGGCGCTCGGAAGTGACCAGCAACTATCAGGTCGGCCTCGGCCTCGCGGAGTACGAAGTCGACCTGTTCGGCCGCGTGCGCAACCTCTCCGAGGCCGCGCTGGAGACCTACCTGGCGACCGAGGAGGCGACCCGTGCCACGCAGATCAGCCTGGTTGCCGAGGTCATCCAGGCCTACCTGACCCGCGATGGTGCGCTACGCCGCATGGCCCTGGTCGAACAAACCCTGGACAGCCGCATGGCCTCGCTGGAGCTGGTCAGCCAGCGCCGTGCAGCGGGGGCCGCCACCGCCCTGGATTACCAGGAAGCGGTCGGCCTTGCCGAACAGGCTAGGGCCGAGCGCGAGAGCACCGAACGCCAGTTACGCCAGGCGGACAACGCCCTGGTCCTGTTGCTCGGCACGCCAGATGCCGCTCGCCTGCTGCCCGCGACGCCCCGCGACGACCTGATGGTGCTGCAGGACATCGCCCCCGGCACCAGCTCGGAACTGATCGAACGGCGCCCGGACATTCTCGCCAGCGAGCACCGCCTCAAGGCGCGCAATGCCGATATCGGTGCAGCTCGCGCCGCGTTCTTTCCCCGGATCAGCCTGACCGGTTCGGTGGGCAGCTCCAGTGCCGAGTTGTCCGGATTGTTCGATGGCGGCTCGCGGGCCTGGAGCTTTGCCCCGACGCTGTCGCTGCCGATCTTCGCCGGTGGCCGCAACCGCGCCAACCTGGACCTCGCCGAAGTGCGCCAGGACGCGGCGGTGGCCGACTACGAAGGCACCATCCAGACCGCCTTCCGCGAAGTGGCCGATGCCCTGGCCGCCACCGACACCCTGCGCCGCGAGGAGGCTGCCCGCCAGGCTCTGGCCGGTTCCAGCGAGGCTGCGATGGCCCTGGCTAAGGCGCGTTACGAGGGCGGCGTGGACGACTACCTGCGTTATCTTGACGCCCAGCGCAGCACCTTTAGCAACCAGACCACACTAATTCAAATCAGCACGGAACGGCAGATTGCGCTGGTTGACCTGTTCAGGTCTCTGGGCGGTGGCTGGGGCCAAACTGAACCGATGGCCGGGATCGGCGCTGAGTGAGCAAAGCCAGGAGTCCTGCATCCGAAGACCGGACTCTGGCTCCATCACCGGTGAGCTACTGGTCATCGACGGGGCAATCGTCTGATCGAGAATAAGACTGTCTGACGACTGGCAGGCCTATGGATTATTGGTGGCAGCAGCTAACGGCTCTATAAAGAGCTGCAAAAAATCACTGTAACGCATGATTGACTGACTGCTTCTGGCCGGTTTCTGCCTGTTGCGTCTCTGCTGCCCACTGGCCAAGTCGGATGCACGCGGTGGTCAGTACCAATGCAATTGACTGGTCAAATGGGTGCAATTGCGCAGGTATGGACTTCAAGCCCCAATTTCCTGGAAAAGAGGTTCTTTCTATGGACATCCGACATCAGAGATTGAGTAGCGGAATGTCTGAGCTGAAGTCATGTCCATGGCTGTTCTTCTTTCCTTTACGTTGATGAAGCATTCCTGTCACTGTCGGAGTCGTTTGCCGGGGACCTGACAGCCTATGGACAACAGATCCGGCAGCGAGTGTGGCAGTGGACCGGCCTAACGGTAGGGGTTGGGATCGGCCC
>NZ_JAPDCN010000026.1:0-45742 GCF_027706185.1 Aeromonas sp. Y318-3 | reverse complement strand
TTAGAATACCGGCCTGTCACGCCGGGGGTCGCGGGTTCGAGTCCCGTCCGCTCCGCCACTAATTTGAAGGCCTTCCCGATTGGGAAGGCCTTTTTGCTATGGGCAGTTTTGCCCATAAGTCCCACAGATTTGTACGCAAGAACCAACACAAAGCCCGGTTTCATAACCGGGCTTTTGTATTTTTAGTGCGTTATATCGCCAATGTCAGGCTTTTACCTGTCGGAAGAATGGCCAGATAGCCGATTATTTCCACCATTTTCGGGCTATCTCAGAGTCTTATCAGTTTCATTTACTGCCATTTGAACGACTCTGCAGGTGGTCAAATCAGCCTTCTGCCGCCTGCTGACTACAGGGCAGTTCCATATTGACCACCCCCTCTTCCATCTGGACGTCGATCTTGAAGCCAAGCCGTTTGGCGAGGTTGACCATGCCGCGATTGCTGGGCATGGTCATGCCGGAGAGCTGGCCAATCCCCTGCTCGCTGGCGTAGCGGATGATCTTCTCCATCATCAGTTTGCCGAGCCCCAGTCCTTTCAGGTCGGAACGAACCAGAATGGCAAATTCGGCATCGCTGAGATCCGGCGTCGAGATGGCGCGCACCACCCCGAGAATCTGATCTTTGCGCTCCCCATCCTGCCCTACGGCAACAAACGCCATTTCTCGGTCGTAATCGATCTGGGTCATGCGGGCCAGCTCCTCATGACCCAGCTCACCCACGTCGGCGAAGAAGCGTTTGTACCTGTCTTCATCGGAGACCTGCAGCACGAACTGCTTGTGAGCCGGTTCATCTTCCGGCCGGATCGGGCGCAGCAGGATATGGCGCTGATCTTTAAGCCAAGCACCTTCTTCCAGCTCGGTAGGATAGGGGCGGATCGCCAGTAGGTTGCTGGCCGGGATGGCGGGGTCAGCCAGCGTGAGGCTGGCATCCAGCACCACCATTTCGGTACCGCACGCTTGTAGCGGGTGCAGGTCCAGTTCCTGAATCTCAGGAAAGGCGAGCAATAGCTCGGAGAGCTGGCAGAGCACTTGACCGAGGGCATCGATATCCAGTCGTTCCGGTGTGGCCTGTTCACGGATCTTGCGGCTCTTGAGGGCTCCGATGATCTGGTAACGAGCCAGTGCCTGATTGAGCGGTGGCAAGGCAGCCACCATCTCCTGCGGTTCCGCACCCGACTCACCCAGCAGAATGACGGGGCCAAAGATGGCGTCTTGCTGGATCCGTACCCGCAGCTCGAGGCCGCCGCTGCGGCGAGCCATGCGTTGCACCAGCAAGCCTTCGATGCGGGCGCCCGGATCATGCTGTTTGACCCTGTCCAGAATGGCATCTGCGGCTTGCGCCACTTCGGCCGAGGTGCGCAGATTGAGCACCACACCGTGTACGGCAGACTTGTGCAGGATATCGGGCGAGCGCAGTTTTACCGCCACCGGGTAGCCGATCTGCTCGGCTGTGAGGGTCGCCTCGATGGCGTCGGTGACGATCCAGGTTGGCAGGGTCGAGAGACCTGCGGCTTGCAAAATCGGGTGTACCAGATGAGTATCCAGCCTCAGTTGCTTGCGCTCCTGCGCCTGACGGATCAGTTGCTGGCAGAGCTCGATATTGAGCTGGTTGCCATGCAGGGAGGCGGGGGTCTCCATCAGCTGCTTCTGGTTGCGGCGGTACTCCACCATATGCATGAAGGCTGCCATGGCGCTTTCCGGGGTACGGTAGGTCGGGATGCCCGCTTCGGTAAAGAGCTTGCGCCCCTCCTGCGCCGAGTACTCGCCTGCCCAGTTGGTAAGAATATTGAAACGGCGAGCTTTGGGGTGCTGTTTCAGGTGGGCTATAAGGTGGCTGGCCAGCGGTGCGCTGGGGGCCGTGAGCGAGGGGGCGTGGATGATCAGGATGGCGTCGATACCATCCTCCTGCAACACGCTGTCCAACGCCTCCTGATAGGTGGCGATGGTGGCATCGCTGCCGATATCGAGCGGCGGGCGAGCCAGTTTGCCGCCCCGCTCCAGCAGCACATCCACCGCCATATTGGCCAGCCCGCGGCCATTGGAGATGATGGCGAGCCGCTCCCCCTTTAGGGCCATGGAGTGGCTCAAGGTTTCTACCGCGGCGAATAGTTCGTGGGTATCCCGCACCCGCAACATGCCGGCGCGGCGGATGGCGGCGTCATAGACGTTGTCGAGGCCGTGGGCCGGATCGTGGCGTCCGCTTTTCAGTACCAGGATCGGTTTGTTGCGCGAAGCGGCGCGCGCCGCCGAGAGAAAATGGCGGGCATCGTGCAGCTTGTCCATGTAGAGCAGGATGGCGCGGGTGACGCTGTCGCGGGAGAGTTGATCCAGCAGCTGGCCGAAGTCGATGTCGCAGTGATCGCCAAGGGAGATAAAGGCAGAGAATCCCAGCTCATGCTGCTTGGCCCAGTCGAGAATGGTGGTGCTGACCGCAGCAGACTGGGAGAGAAAGGCGACCTGCCCGGGCTTGGCGGCAATCGGTGAAAAGCTGGCATTGAGCCCCTGACCGGGCAGCAGCATCCCCATACTGTTGGGGCCGAGCAGGCGAATGCCATATTGCTTGCAGAGCCGTTTCAGCTCCTGCCGCTCATCTTGTGAAAAATCGGCGGCGAGGATGATGGCTGCGCCTGTTCCCTTCTGGCCGAGCGCCTCCAGCAGGGGGATGACCCGCTCCCGGCGAGTGCAGATGATGGCGAGATCCGGAGCCAGTGGCAGGCTGGCAATATCGGGATAGGCCAGCACGCCGGCCACCGCCTTGCTGCGCGGGGTGACTGGCAGGATGGGCCCTTTGAAGTGACCCGCCAGCAGGTGGCGCACGATCACATGACCCGCCTTGAGCGGGTCGGTCGAGGCGCCGATCACGGCGATTGAGTGGGGTTTGAACAGCCGATCCAGACCGCTTGCTTTCATGGGCACTCCCGACAAAAGGGGGAAGATACCAGTCTAATATGCCTTTGCTGCGGGTTCTGTGACCGGATCCTGATCACCGTTTTTTCAGGGCATTGGCACGCAGATAAAAGCGCAGTTCGCCTTGCACCCGGCGAATGGCTCCCAGGTGGCGTTCCTGCAGATAGATATCCTGCTCCCGATCGAGCGCCGTACTGGGCACGCCCATGCTCTGCAGATACTCGTCAAACAGGGTTGAACCCTTGATCTCTACCAGATGCTGTTTCATGGCTCTCCTCCCTGCGCCTTGGCGTTTGTTGATGAACGCCCAGTCTGCGATGACCTGCCGGGTTTGCCTATTGTCACTTTTGACACGAGATTTGACACGAGAGCGCTCAAACATCTTTCAGAGAGGGCGTCGTTGAGGCGCTGGCTGACGTTATAGTATGGCGAGGAGCACGAGGCACGGATGGTGCGCAGGATGATCAGACTCTGGTGGTGGTGCATGGCACTATGGACGGTTGGCGTATCGGCAGCCGAGCAGCCTATCCGCGCCTGGAATCTGCTGCTGGATCATCCCAACCCCGCCGTCGTCCAGTTGCTGCGCCTCTCCCTCGATCTCACCGTGCCCGAATATGGCCCCTACCAGCTGGTCTCCAGCCCGCAGATGGAGCAGGGGCGGGCGGTGAAGGAGCTGCGTAGCGGCGAGCTGGTTCAGGTCGGTGTCTTTGCCCCCGATGGTGAGCGAGAGCGGGAGTTGCTGGCAATCCACATTCCGCTGGCCAAGGGGCTGCTGGGGTGGCGGGTGTGTCTGGTTCGGCAGGGGGATGAGGGGCGTTTTGCCGCGATCGGATCGTTGGCGGACTGGCATCGCGCCGGGCTCTCCATCGGCCAGCACAGATCCTGGCCAGACACCCAGTTGCTGCGGGCTAACGGCCTCAAGGTGACGGTGGGCAATCTTTATGAGGCGCTCTTCAACATGCTGCGCAAGAAGCGCTTTGACTGCTTCCTGCGCTCGGTCATCGAGGTCGAGGATGAGCTAAGGCAGCATCCCGATCTCGCCATCGAGCCCCATCTGGTGTTTCGCTATCCGCTGGCGCTGCTCTTCTTTGTTTCGCCCAAATATCCGGAGCTGGCGCAGCGCATCGAGCTTGGCCTGCTGCGGGCGCGGCAGTCTGGTGCTTTTGACCGGGTCTTTGAAGAGGGATTTGGCAGCACCATTCGGCGGTTGAAACTGGATGAGCGGGTGCGCCTCGAGTTGCACAACCCCGACTTGCCGCAGCCCAGTCGCGTCATGATGGTCGATCCGGCCCTTATCTATAATCCGGTGTCAGCGCAGTGAGCCCTGATTCTGCGCGGTATCCCAGAAGGCGCGGATCAGCGGCTCCTCCAGCCGCTTCTTGAGCACCCCGATCCCCACATCAAATGGCTTGAAGGCGGGCTTGAGGTCGATGATCCGCACCTTGTCGCCGAGCGGGCTATGGTCGATCACCGCCGCCGGCACCAGCCCCACGCCACAACCGAGCGCCACCATGGCGACGATCCCCTCGTTACCCGCCACTTCGGCGTAGATGTTGGGGGCGATCCCCTTGTTGCGAAACCACTGATCGCTGCGTTTGCGGGCCAAGCCCTGCTCGGAGAGGATGACTGGCAGCTGCTCCCAATCAGGTTCTCCCTGACGGAACCACTGGTTCAGTTGCGGGGCGTTGCGCGGCGCGATAAAGACCAGCGGCACCTGCTGCAGGCTGGCGAACTCCAGCTTGGCGGGCAGGGCATCGGGACGGGCGGCGATGGCGAGATCGGCTTCATCGGCCAGGATCTTGTCCACCGCCAGCGCCGGGTCACCGGTCTCCAGCTTGATCTCCAGCTGGGGGTAGCGGCGGCGAAAGCGCTCCAGTACCTCGGGCAGCAGAAAGTAGCTGGCAGTGACTGAGCAGAAGACCCGCAGACGACCTTGCAGCGGCTCGTCGCTGCGTTTGAGCTCCTGTTTGAGCTGGCGCCACTCCTGCAACAGGCCCCCGCCGAATTCGCGCAGCTTCTCACCGGCGGGGGTGAGCCGCACCGAGCGGTTGTCCCGCTCGAACAGGATGCAGCCTGTCTCCTGCTCCAGCCGCTGGATGGCGCGGCTTAGGGTGGAAGGGCTGACCGCCATGGCATCGGCGCTTTTGCCGAAATGAAGGGAGTCGGCGAGGTGGAGAAACAGCTCGAGATTGCGAAGGTCCATCTTTCAGCTCCTGGCGCGGCATATGTGCCCGATATCCAGCGGTTGGCGGCTTGTTTCTGCCATCTCGCGGTACATTCAGCAGGCAATTATGAAGGGGGATCGTTTCAGTTATTGCAACGTACTATTTCGAATATATCAGTTCAGGCAATAAGTGTCCCGCGCTATAGTGGTTCAGACAACGCCGCTATCCGGCATGGAATCAATCGAACGGAGCAATCACCATGGCTAACTATTTCAACACCTTGAACCTGCGTCAGCAGTTGGCCCAGCTGGGCAAGTGTCGTTTCATGCAGCGCGAAGAGTTCGCGGACGGCTGCAACGTGCTGAAGGGCAAAAAGGTGGTGATTGTGGGCTGTGGTGCCCAGGGTCTGAACCAGGGTCTGAACATGCGCGACTCCGGGCTGGATATCTCCTACGCCCTGCGCAAGGCTGCCATCACCGAGAAGCGCGCCTCCTGGCAGAAAGCCAACGACAACGGCTTCGCGGTCGGTACCTATGAAGAGCTGATCCCGACCGCCGATCTGGTGCTGAACCTGACTCCGGACAAGCAGCACTCTGACGTGGTGAAAACCGTGATGCCGCTGATGAAGCAGGGCGCCGCGCTGGGCTACTCCCACGGCTTCAACGTGGTGGAAGAGGGTCAGCAGATCCGCTCCGATATCACAGTCGTGATGGTGGCGCCCAAGTGCCCGGGTACCGAAGTGCGTGAGGAGTACAAGCGCGGTTTCGGCGTACCGACCCTGATCGCCGTTCACCCGGAAAATGACCCGAAAGGCGAAGGTATGGCCATCGCCAAGGCGTGGGCCTCTGCCACCGGCGGCGACCGTGCCGGGGTGTTGGAATCCTCCTTCGTGGCGGAAGTGAAATCCGACCTGATGGGCGAGCAGACCATCCTCTGCGGCATGCTGCAGGCTGGTTCCCTGCTCTGCTACGACAAGCTGGTTGCCGAAGGCACAGACCCGGCCTACGCCGGCAAGCTGATCCAGTTCGGCTGGGAGACCATCACCGAAGCCCTGAAACAGGGTGGCATCAGCCTGATGATGGATCGCCTCTCCAACCCTGCAAAGCTGCGCGCCTTCGAGCTCTCCGAGCAGCTCAAGACCCTGATGCGCCCGCTGTTCGAGAAGCACATGGACGACATCATCGCCGGTGATTTCTCCCGCGGCATGATGGCCGACTGGGCCGAAGACGATGCCAAGCTGTTCGGCTGGCGCGAAGAGACCGGTAAATCCGCCTTCGAAAACGCCCCGGCGTTCGCTGGCAAGATTGCCGAGCAGGAGTACTTCGACAATGGCGTGGTGATGGTGGCCATGGTCAAGGCGGGTGTCGAGCTGGCGTTCGAGACCATGGTGGCTTCCGGTATCTACGAGGAGTCTGCCTACTACGAATCCCTGCACGAGTTGCCGCTGATCGCCAACACCGTTGCCCGCAAGCGTCTGTACGAGATGAACGTGGTCATCTCCGATACCGCCGAGTACGGAAACTACCTGTTCGCCAACGCCGCTGTGCCCTTGCTGCGCGAGCGCTTCATGCCGACCCTGAAGGCGGGCGATCTGGGTGCCAGCAAGGCGGAAGGGCAGAGCGTGGATAACCTGGCGCTGCTGGCGGCCAACGAAGCGACCCGCAACCACCCGATCGAAAAAATCGGCCAGGTACTGCGCGGTTACATGAAGGACATGAAACGCATCGCCGTTGGCGGTTAAGTCTGCATCGGGCAGGATGATGAAGGGGGGGGATGACGATCCCCGTCGCCGGTCGGACTGGACACCCGCTCGGCCAGCCAGAAAACTCAGCCTGACAGTCATAAAAAAGCCCCGCTCATCGAGCGGGGCTTTTGCATTCAGAAAGGCTGGATAAATCAGGCTTTCCACGCTTTCCAGGTGTTGATCAGACCGTTGGTGGAGCAGTCGTGGCTGGTGACAGCCTCGTTGTTGCCCAGCTCCGGCAGGATCTTGTTGGCCAGCTGTTTGCCCAGCTCCACACCCCACTGGTCGAAGCTGAAGATGTTCCAGATTGCGCCCTGTACGAAGATCTTGTGTTCGTACATGGCGATCAGGGCACCCAGGGTTTTCGGGGTCAGGCTCTTGAACAGAATGGAGTTGGTCGGGCGGTTGCCTTCGAACACCTTGAACGGCACCAGATCCTTGACCTGCTCCAGGGTTTTGCCAGCAGCCAGGAACTCGGCTTCAACCTCTTCCTTGCTCTTGCCGAAGGCCAGTGCCTCGGTCTGGGCGAAGAAGTTGGCCAGCAGTTTCGGGTGGTGGTCACCGATCGGGTTGTGGCTGATGGCCGGTGCCAGGAAATCACAGGGGATCAGCTTGGTGCCTTGGTGGATCAGCTGGTAGAAGGCGTGCTGGCCGTTGGTGCCCGGCTCACCCCAGATGATGGGGCCAGTCTGGTAGTCAACCGGCTTGCCGTTGCGATCCACGTACTTGCCGTTGGATTCCATGTTGCCTTGCTGGAAGTAGGCAGGGAAGCGGTGCATGTACTGGTCGTACGGCAGAATGGCTTCGGACTCGGCACCGTAGAAGTTGTTGTACCACAGGCCGATCAGCGCCAGCAGCACCGGCACGTTCTGCTCATAGGAGGCAGTGGCGAAGTGCATGTCCATCTCGAAGGCGCCTTGCAGCAGGGCTTCGAAGTTCTCGAAACCGACAGACAGGGCGATGGGCATGCCGATGGCAGACCAGGAGGAGTAGCGGCCGCCAACCCAGTCCCAGAACTCGAACATATTGTTGGTGTCGATGCCGAACTCGGCCACGGCCTTGCCGTTGGTGGAGAGGGCTGCGAAGTGCTTGGCAACGTGGGCCTTGTCACCGGCGATATTGATGAACCAGTCGCGGGCGGTCAGGGCGTTGGTCATGGTCTCCTGGGTGGTGAAGGTCTTGGAGGCCACCAGGAACAGAGTGGTTTCCGGATCGATCTTCTTCAGGGTCTCGGCGATGTGGGTGCCATCGACGTTGGAGACGAAGTGCATCTGCAGGTGGTTTTTGTAGGGACGCAGTGCCTCGGTGATCATCACCGGGCCGAGATCGGAGCCACCGATACCGATGTTGACCACGTGCTGGATCGCTTTGCCGGTGTAGCCTTTCCACTCGCCGGAGATGACCTTCTCGCAGAAGCCCTTCATCTTGGCCAGTACAGCGTTCACTTCAGGCATCACATCCTTGCCGTCGCACTCGATGGGGCGGTCGGAGCGGTTGCGCAGGGCCACGTGCAGTACGGAGCGGCCTTCGGTCATGTTGATCTTGTCGCCATTGAACATGGCATCGATCGCGCTGCGAAGATCGGTCTCTTTGGCCAGATCAACCAGCAACTTGAGGGTTTCTTCGGTGATCAGGTTCTTCGAGTAATCAACCAGGATGTCGCCGCCGAAGGTAAGGGAAAACTTGTCAAAGCGCTTCGGGTCATGCGCGAACAGATCCTTGAGTCGGGTCTCTTTGTTTGCTGCAAAGTGGGCTTCCAGTGCCTGCCAGGCCTGGGTTTGGGTTGGATTGATATTTTTCATAGGATTCCTGAAATGCCAAGTTGTGTTTGAACCTTGCAGGCAAGGTCCCGCCAAACCTTATTATCCGAGCATTATAGCGAGCCGATCGGGCGGCCCGTGTAACAGATTTTTACCGATTGTCTTTTACCGCAATGGGTCACTGCCGGGAGCATACAACCAGAACATTGGGATTATGTGTCACGAAAGCAAGGCGGATCTTGCGCTTGCTCATGATTGGGGCCACCCCGATAGCCTGAAATTGTTTTCATCCGGTTGGCGTGGTTATGCACCGACATGGCCATGGGCTGGGGCCAGAAACGACAATGCCAGCCCGAAGGCTGGCATTGTCTGTTGCAGCAGAACCGCGATCACGCCTGCGTTTTTTGCATGTGCATCACCATCTGCGGGAAGGGGATCTCGATGCCTTCGGCATCAAAGGTCAGTTTCACCTTCTCGTGGAAGTCGAACCAGACACCCCAGTAGTCAGCGGTTTTCACCCAGGGGCGCACCACGATATTGACCGAGGAGTCGGCCAGCGCGGCAACGGCGATGGTGGCTGCCGGATCTTTCAGGATGCGCGGCTCTTCGCTTACCAGACGCTCGAGGATCTGTTTGGCCTTGCGCAGGTCAGAGCCGTAGCCGATGCCAAAGGTCATGTCGACGCGGCGGGTATCCATACGCGAGTAGTTGACGATGGTGCCGTTGAGGATGGCGGAGTTCGGGACTACCACCATCTTGTTGTCACCGGAGGTGAGGGTAGTGGTAAAGAGCTGAACGGACTGCACCACACCCGCAGTGCCTGCCACTTCGATAAACTCGCCCGCCTTGATGGGGCGGAAGATGATCAGCAGGAAGCCGGCAGCGAAGTTGGAGAGCGAGCCTTGCAGCGCCAGACCGATGGCCAGACCGGCGGCACCGATAATGGCGACGAAGGAGGCTGTCTGCACGCCGACACGGCCCAGCGCAGCGATCACTACGAACACCAGAATGGCGTATTTGAGGATGCTGCCGACGAAGTGGGTGACTGTGGTGTCCAGCTTGCGGGCCTGCATCACCTTGACCACGCCACCGCTGATGAGGTTGGCGGCGATATAGCCGACCAGCAGGGTCAGCAGGGCGGCGGCGATATTGACGCCGTATTCGATCAGCAGTCCCTGATTATTGACCAGCCAGGTCTGCGCTTCGGTAATGATTTCGGGTTCCATAGGATGTCCTGTCAGGTTCTAAAAGGTTTATGGTGGATAAATCTAACACCGCAGCGCGACAGTACGGGTCGCATCTGGTACTTCTTTTCTGCCATAAAAACCTGACACAAAAAAGAAGGGAGGCCAAAGCCTCCCTTCTTTTTGCTGAATGATGCGAAAAAACCATCAGCTCTGCAGCAGCTGGCTGCGGATAAATTGCCACTGATCTTCGAAACCTGCGGTCGGCTTGAGCTTGAACTCGGAGCGCACGAACTGGCTGATGCGACCTTCGGTGTAGGCCAGCAGCAGATTGGCCAACATGGTCTCGTCGAGCTGGAAGCCCTGCCCCTCGCGCAGCCGCTTCTCGCGCAGCACCTGTTTGATCTGGGTCTCCAGCTTGTCGAACAGGATGCTGATGCGATCCCGCAGCCGATCGTGCTCACCCAGCAGGGCGTCGCCGTTGAGGATACGGGTGATGCCGGGATTGCGCTCGGCGAACACCAGCAGCAGCTGCAGGATGTGGTGGCAGCGTGCCATGGTGTCCTTCTCTTCCGCCATGATCAGATTGACCCGTGACAGCAGGGAATCCTCGATAAAGTCGATCAGCCCCTCGAACATCCGCGCCTTGCTGGGAAAATGTCGATAGAGGGCTGCTTCAGAGACGCCGACCTCGGCCGCCAGACGGGCCGTGGTGATGCGCTGACCCGGACTGGTTTCCAGCATATGGGCGAGCGCCTGCAGGATCTGATCGCGCCGACTCTGTTTCTGATTACTGCTTGCCATGGATTCCCCTAAAAAAAACAATGGCTTGATTCTATTATTAGGCACCGCCCATCGGGCTGGTGTGGTCTGTTATTGGCGACCAGAAGAACCAAAACCGCCTTCACCCCGTTCGCTCTGATTGAACTCATCGACCAGTTGGAAGCTGGCCTGAACCACCGGCATGATCACCAGCTGGGCGATGCGCTCGCCGGGTTGCATGGTGAACTCATCTTTGCCGCGGTTCCAGACCGATACCATCAGCTGACCCTGGTAATCGGAATCGATCAGACCGACCAGGTTGCCCAGCACGATGCCGTGCTTATGGCCGAGGCCGGAGCGGGGCAGGATGGTGGCACACAGACCCGGATCCTGGATGTGAATGGCCAGACCGGTCGGCACCAGGGTGGTATCACCCGGAGCCAGAGTCAGCGGCACATCCAGCAGTGCGCGCAGATCCATGCCGGCAGAGCCCGGTGTGGCGTAGGCGGGCAGCGGGAACTCGGTACCGATACGGGCATCCAGAATCTTCAGTTCAATTTGTGTAGTCATGAATCGCTTTTTCAGTTGGATCTTGTATTGGCGCCCCTCTTGGCAAGGGCGGGGCGCCGTGAGTTTTGTTCTTTCGGGACGCTCAGTGCCGGTAGTGGCGGGCAATCAGGGCGATCAGGTGACGGGCCAGCGTCAGCTTGTCGGCCAGCGGCAGCGGGGCCTGGCCCCCTTGCCAGAACACGGTCAGGGCGTTGTCATCGGCGTTGAAGCCTTGCCCCTCGCGGGACACATCGTTGGCGGCGATCATGTCCAGCCGCTTACGCTGCAACTTGTCGAGGGCGTATTGTTCCACATCCACGGTTTCGGCGGCAAATCCGACGGTGAAGGGTTTGTCTGAAAGGGCACCGACGGCCGCGATGATGTCGGGGTTTTTCACCAGCTTCACCACCATCTGGTCGTTGTCGCCGGTTTTCTTGATCTTCTGGCTGGCGACCTGCTCGGGGCGATAGTCGGCCACCGCCGCGCAGCCGATGAAGAGGTCGCACTCGCCGACCCGGCTCATCACCGCCTGATGCATCTGCTCCGCGCTCTCCACATCGACACGGGTCACGCCCGCAGGCGTAGCTAGCGTCACCGGACCGCTCACCAGCGTCACTTCGGCGCCCGCTTCACGGGCAGCTCGGGCGATGGCGTAGCCCATCTTGCCGGAGCTGTGGTTGCTGATGTAGCGCACCGGATCGAGCGCCTCGCGGGTTGGCCCTGCGGTGAGCAACAGCTTGACGCCTGCCAGCAAGGGCTCGGCGGCCAGCTGCTGACAGCAGCGATCCACCAGTTCGAGGGGATCCAGCATCCGCCCCGGGCCCACATCGCCACAGGCCTGGCTGCCAGCATCCGGCCCCCACAGCAGGATGCCGCGGCTGGCCAGGGTCTTGAGGTTGGCCTGGGTGGCGGCGTTGAGATACATCTGCTGGTTCATGGCTGGTGCCAGCGCGACCGGTGCCGGAGTGGCCAGACAGAGGGTGGTCAGCAGTTCGTCGGCCATGCCGGCCGCCATACGGGCCATCAGGTTGGCGCTGGCGGGGGCGATCAGTACCAAATCGGCCCACTTGGCCAGTTCGATATGGCCCATGCCCGCTTCGGCAGAGGGATCCAGCAGGCTGTAGGCCACCGGATGACCGGAGACCGCCTGCAGGGTCAGCGGGGTGATGAACTCCTTGGCGGAGCGGGTCATCACCACCCGCACTTCGGCGCCCTGATCTTTCAGGCGGCGTACCAGCTCGGCACTCTTGTAGGCGGCGATCCCGCCACTGACACCCAACAGGATGCGTTTATCGGCCAATCTCATCTGCTGTTTCTCTATCCGGCTCATTCTGACTGGTCGGCTAAGATACCACAGGCAATGGATGACGACAGGGGTTGGCATCAAGGGGTGTGGTCGGGCGCGCGCAATTTTTTGCTATGTTTTTTCTCAACAGGGATGAGGGAGAGACAAATGAGCATCAAAGAGTGGCCGGAAGATGAACGCCCCAGAGAGAAGTTGCTGCGTCAGGGGCCTGCGGCGCTCTCCGATGCCGAGCTGCTCGCCATCTTTCTGCGCACTGGCGTCAATGGCCTGAGTGCAGTGGATCTTTCACGTAATCTATTGAATCAATTCGGCTCTTTGCGCAGCTTGCTGGGCGCGGATCAACGGGCATTCTGCGAGGCGCACGGCCTTGGCCCGGCCAAATATGCCCAGTTGCAGGCGGTGCTGGAGATGGCCAGACGCCATCTGGCCGAGCAGTTGCAACGGGGCGATGCACTCACCTCGCCCCAGCTGACCCGGGACTATCTGCAGGCCCAGCTGCGGGATCGGCCGAGGGAAGTGTTTGCCCTGCTGTTGCTCGACAATCAGCACAGAGTCATTCAATTTGTTGAGCTTTTTTTCGGCACCATCGACTCGGCGAGCGTCTGGCCAAGAGAAATCGTGCAGATCGCGCTCAAACATAATGCAGCCGCGGTGATTCTGGCGCATAATCACCCGTCCGGCGTCGCCGAGCCCAGTAGGGCCGACCGCCAGATCACGGATCGGATCACGGCCGCTTTGGCCCTGATCGATATCAGAGTGCTGGATCACTTGGTGATCGGTGATGGCATCACGGTTTCTTTTGCCGAGCGCGGTTGGCTATAACTGTGCTCTGGCACCGTATTAGTTGATCTTTGATCACGGATGCTGTATAAAATGCCGCCTTCTGTTTGCCCCGCAATCGAAGGCCAGCGGGGCAGATATTTGCTCGAGCAATGAAGTAAGATTTGGAGAGACTGACATGTCTAGAGTATGCCAAGTAACCGGCAAGCGCCCGGCAGTTGGTAACAACCGTTCGCACGCTAACAACGCCACCAAGCGTCGTTTCCTGCCGAACCTGCACACTCACCGTTTCTGGGTTGAGAGTGAAAAACGCTTCGTAAGCCTGCGCGTATCCGCAAAAGGCATGCGTATCATCGACAAGCGTGGCGTTGAAGTGGTTCTGGCTGAACTGCGCGCCAGCGGTGTTAAGGTATAAGGAATTAGATCATGGCTAAAGGTATTCGCGAGAAAATTCGCCTGAACTCCAGCGCCGGTACTGGTCACTTCTATACCACTACCAAAAACAAGCGCACCATGCCCGAAAAAATGGAGATCAAAAAGTTTGATCCCGTTGTTCGTCAGCATGTGATTTACAAGGAAGGCAAAATCAAGTAATTACTTGATGCTGCATTCCCAAAAACCCGGCTTCGTGCCGGGTTTTTTTATGCGCCGAATTCAGTACACTGCCGGTTCAAAGGGAGGCTTGCCATGTTCAAATTGAGCCGCAAAGGCTGGAATAACGTGATCATTGTGGTGGTGCTGATCGTGATCACCCTGTTGCATCGTATGGAGACTGCCCAGCAGGAGAACAGCGCCAAGCGCACTCGCCCCTTGCTGCCGGATGCGGCCGTGGTGCTCACCTGGCAAGGGCCTAGCTGGCAGATTGAGCGGATTGGTCAGGGCTGGCGCAGTGTGCCGGATCTGGGGCTCGACACGGTGCAGCTGGATGCCCGGCTGGCACGCTGGCAAGGCTGGTTGCTGCCCCCCGGCGAGGTGGTGCGCGGCACCCCGGTGACCATCAAGGTGTGGATTGCCGGCCAGAGCGATCCGGTCGAGATCGGCCTCTATCAGAACAGCGGCCAATATGGCGCCCAGCTGCCGTCCGGTCTCTGGCTCGCCCTCACTGCCGAACAGTATCGCGATCTGCTGCGTCCTGCCCCCTGAGTTCCTTTTCCTTGCGAGGTGCCAATGCCCGAATTGCCAGAAGTTGAAGTCAGTCGTCAGGGGATCTCCCTCTGGCTCACCGGTATCAAGGTGACGCGTGTAGTGGTGCGGGATGGCCGCCTGCGCTGGCCGATCCCCGGTGAAATTCAGGAGCTGGTGGATCTCACCATCCATCGGGTGCGTCGCCGTGCCAAATACCTGCTGCTGGAGACCGATTTCGGTACCGCCATCCTTCATCTGGGGATGTCCGGCAGCCTGCGTGTACTGGATATCGGCACCCCGGCCGAGAAGCACGACCACGTGGATATCGAGCTGGAGAATGGCAAGCTGCTGCGGCTCAACGATCCGCGCCGCTTCGGCGCCCTGCTCTGGACTCGCGAACCGGCCGAAGCCCACGCGCTGCTCGCCAAGCTGGGGCCAGAGCCGCTCACCGATGCCTTCAGTGCTGATTACCTGCAGGGGCGCGCCAAGGGGCGCAGCACCGCCATCAAACAGTTCCTGATGGACAATCAGGTGGTGGTCGGGGTGGGCAACATCTACGCGAACGAGGCGCTCTATGCTGCCGGCATTCACCCCAAACGGGCTGCGGGCAATATCAGTGCCGAGCGGCTGGGAACCCTGGTGGCCGAGATCAAGCGCGTGTTGGCCGAGGCGATTCGCCAGGGCGGCACTACTCTGAAGGATTTCACCAGTGCCGATGGCAAGCCGGGCTATTTCGTGCAGCAGTTGCAGGTTTATGGTCGTGGCGGTCAGCCCTGTTTCCACTGTCACACCCTGCTGACCGAGACAAGAATGGGCCAGCGTACCACGGTTTTTTGCAGTCATTGCCAGCGCTGAGCGCACTTTTTGCCCCGATCCGGGGGAAGTTGTAACAGCGTATTTCCACTCTGTTGAAGATTTGCACAGCTGTCACTAGTATCCCGACCGTTCAGGCGGTTTGAGAATATAAAAATGACAGTTAAATCAATAGACTGGGAATATTTATCCCGGCAGGAGCGCTATTGCGCAAAATCCATGGCCCGCTTCCTCTACCCCGAGGGATGTGACCGGAAAACCTTCAATCGCGGCAAGTTCGTGCTGCGCAGCCTGCTCTATCGCAAGTCGCTGAGCCGGGTCTTCAGCCTGTTTCAGTGCGACTCGCTCAAGGCGCTGCCAGCGGTCTATCCCGAGCTGCTCGACAAGCCGATGCGACCCTATCGCTTCGCCTGTGCCAGCGCCCGTGAGCGGGTCGAGATGCTGGAAAATCACTATCGGTTGCTGCTGGAGTGCTACCCGCAGCTGATCGACCCCCTCTATCTGGGCGAGGGGATCGCGCTGGGGCACTATCCCCAGAGCGGCTGCCGCATTCTGCTGCGCCACGATGGCACCTTCCGCCGCGAGGCCGAGCTGGCGCTATCCATCGTCAACGGCGAGGGGCAGCGCCTCTACAGCTGCGCCTTTTCGCTGGCGGGCAGCGTGGATCGTTTGATTCTGATGATCGGCTCCATGCAGGGGCCGGAGCCTGCAGTCGACAATGCCCAGGATCGGGTGCGCGAGCTGACCAAAGAGGGGCACGGCCTGCGGCCCAAATCCCTGCTGGTGCAACTGGTGCTGCAACTGGCGCAGAGCATGGGGGCGGCAGAGGTGCTGGCGGTGCGCAAGCGGGCCCACGTGTTTCAGGCCAAGCGCTACAGCAGCAAGCAGAAAGCCAACCTACAGGCCGATTATGACGAGTTGTGGCAGGAATTCGACGCCCGGGATGTGGATGCTAACTTCGTTGCTCTGCAAGCCCAGCCGCGCAAGCCGCTGGAGGAGATCGCCTCCAAGAAGCGGGCCATGTATCGGCGCCGCTACGAGTGGCTCGATCAGCTGGTGCAGGAGATGAATGAGCGGTTTGCCCGTCAGTAACCGGCAAGCAGGCTGACCTCTCCATGCGAGAGAGATACAACAAGGGCTACCCACGGGTAGCCCTTGTTCGTAGTTGCCGTCGGGAATGGCCAGTGTGGAAGGGGATCACCCTTTCTGTTTGGCTGCGATGGCCTGGGCCACCACGGGATCGACAAACTGACGAATGTCGCCACCGTGCAGCGCCACCTCTTTCACCAGAGTGGAGGAGATAAAGGAGTTCTCCTCCGCCGGGGTGAGGAAGACGCTTTCCAGCTCCGGCATCAGGCGGCGGTTCATATTGGCCAGCTGGAACTCGTACTCGAAGTCGGAGACGGCTCGCAGACCACGGATCAGCACGTTGGCCTGATGCTCTTTGGCAAAATCGACCAGCAGCCCGGAGAAGCCCACCACCTTGACGTTGGGAAGCGTGCTGGTCACTTGCTGGACAAGCTGGACACGTTCTGCCAGATCGAACAGCGGGCGCTTGCTCGGGCTGTTGGCGACCCCGACCACCACCTCGTCAAACAGCTTGGCGGCGCGGCCGATGAGATCGGCGTGGCCATTGGTAACGGGATCAAAAGTCCCGGGATAGATCACCCTGGTAGTCATCTTTGCGGTCCTGCAACCTGGAAATTTGGTCGCATTATAAGGTCGTCGCTTGAGAATAGCAGTGCATCAGGCAAGAATACGCCATCGCGCATCAAGCCTCCTTGCATTGGTGACAGGGAGCAAAGGGATTTTTTATGAAACGTATTCTGGTCGTTCGCAATGACAAGATTGGTGACTTCATGCTGGCGTGGCCTAGCTTCGCCATGCTCAAAGGCTCCATGGAGTGTCATGTGACTGCCCTGGTTCCGGCCTACACGGCGCCGCTGGCCCGGCTCTGCCCCTGGATTGACGAGGTGATCATCGATCCGGGCGTGCGGGCCGACAAGGAGCAACAGCGAGCGCTGCTGGCGCGGATCAAGGCGGCTGCGTTCGACGCGTCCATCTGCCTCTTCTCCAACTCCCGCAACGCCATGCTGGTGTGGAAGGCGCACATCCCTTACCGGCTGGCCCCGGCGACCAAGCTGGCGCAGGTGCTCTACAACCAGCGACTGGTGCAGCGTCGCTCCCGCTCCCAGAAACCGGAGTCCGAGTACAACCTGGAGCTGATCCGCCGCTTCCTGGCCGATCAGCAGGTGGCCGTGGTGGAGCCCAAGACCCCCTTCCTGCAGTTCGATGACGAGACCCTGCTAGAGGTGCGCGAGCAGTTGGCACTCAAGCTCAAGCTCGATGCCAGCCGCCCCTGGTTGATGGTGCATGCCGGCAGCGGTGGCTCGGCCAACAACCTCTCCATCGAGCAGTACGCCCGCATCATCATCAAGCTCAATCAGGCCTGCCCCGAGCTGCAGTGCGTGCTGACCGCAGGCCCGGGCGAGGAGAAGATGGCCGAACAGCTGGCGGCCGAGCTGCTGGCCCACGGTGGCAACGGCTGGATCTATCGCTCCAGCGATGGTCTGCCGATGTTCTGTCAGGTGCTGGCCAACGCCGCCCTGTTTGTTGCAGGCAGTACTGGCCCGCTCCATATCGCCGGCGCGCTCGATGTGCCGACCATCGGCTTCTTCCCGATGCGCCGCTCCGCTACTCCGCTGCGCTGGAAGCCCCTCAACAGCGAAGGGCGTCACCTCGCCTTCAGCCCTCCGGAGGATAGCGACCATCCTGAGGATATGAGTCAACTCGATCCCAAGACCATGGTGCCGGTGATGGCCCGCTGGGCGGCGCCTTTCTGGCGCAAATAACGTATGCAGCAATGCAAACAGGGCCCCGCGGGGCCCTGTTTCGTATGACGGTTATTCCGGCTGCTGCGGTTGCTGGCGCACCCAGAGGTCGGCGTATTTGACGAAGGTAGAGTGGGCGGAGAGGATCGCCAGCAGCAGCCCCTGCTTGCCATCGAGGAAACCCGCTTTGAGCAGGTACATCTTGAGGAAGCAGCCGACAGCGTGGATCAGCCCCTGACTGAGAGAGCCCTTCTTGCCGCGGGCGGTGCGCTGGTCGGCCCAGGCGCGGGCATAACCGGCGGATTTCACCAGATAGTGCTCCAGATCCCGATAGGTGAAGTGGAGCAGGTCGCCATGAATGTTGACGATCTTCATGTTGGCCCGCACTTCTACCTTTTCGTGAACCAGCGCCTCGTTATAGCTGGTGAGCGCCTTGGGGTAGAGGCGCAGCACCCGATCCGGATACCAGCCACTATGGCGGATAAAGCGGCCAAACACCCAGGAGAGGCGCGGGATCGAGTAGATGGTATCGCTGGCCGGATTGGCCATCACATTGGCGATGGCGGTTTTCAGCTCGGGGGTGAGCCGCTCGTCGGCATCCAGCCACAGCACCCAGTCGGATTGCACGTGGGATTGGGCCAGTCGGCGCTGTTTGCCAAAGCCGGGCCACTTGGCGTTGACGAAGAAGCGGGCACCAAATTCGGCGGCAATGGCCGGGGTCTCGTCCTGACTACCGGAGTCCAGAATGACGATCTCGTCCACCAGTCCGTCGAGGGAGGCGAGGCACTTGCGCAGGTTGTCGGCTTCATTCTTGACGATCAGAACGGCAGCCAGAGTCGGTTTTTTCACGAAATGGGGCTCACGGTTATTGCCCGGCTGGCGGGTCGAATGCGTATTGATGGGCCATTCTAACGGAAAAACGGGTCAAAGAGAGAGCCGACATTGCCCGTTTCTATCAGCTGTTTGCCTGCTCGGCTGGCGTTGCATCTCTTCAGAAGACCTGTGGAAAAATGAGACGGCAGGGGGGATTGCCAAGGATCTTCTGTTATTTATCCAGTCATTCTTGGGGCATAATCTCGCCCAGTGATGATTAACCGCCGGGCCAGTCCCGAGAGAAGACGCGTGATGAAAATATTGGTGATCGGCCCCTCCTGGGTCGGCGATATGGTGATGTCCCAGAGCCTCTACAAGGCGATCAAAGCCAACCATCCGGAGAGCGAACTGCATGTGATGGCCCCCGCCTGGTGCTGCGCCCTGCTGGAGCGGATGCCGGAGGTGGACAAGGCGATCACCATGCCCCTCGGCCACGGTGACTTCAAGCTGGTGGCGCGTCGCCGCCTCGGCAAGCAACTGGCGGCCGAGAAGTACGATCAGGCCATCGTCCAGCCCAACTCCATGAAGTCGGCGCTGATCCCTTGGTTTGCCCGCATTCCGGTCCGTACCGGCTGGAAGGGCGAGAGCCGCTACGGTCTGCTCAACGACCTGCGCAGCAACAAGTCCGCCTTCCCGCTGATGGTGGAGGGCTATCTGGCGCTCGCCTATCCCAAGGAGCAGATGAAGAGCCGGGCCGATATTCCGACCATTCCCCACCCCTCTCTGCACGTCGATCTGGTCAACCAGAGCAAGGCGCTGGAGCGGCTGGGGCTGGATCGCGCCCGCCCGGTGCTGGTGCTCTGCCCCGGTGCCGAGTTCGGCCCGGCCAAGCGCTGGCCGGAGGGGCACTACGCCGTGGTGGCCCAACAGCATCTGGACGAGGGGTGGCAGGTGTGGATCTTCGGTTCCAGCAAGGATGTGCCGGTGGCCAACACCATCCGGGATCGGGTCAACCTGCTGACTCGCCCCAACTGCCACGTGCTGGCGGGTAAGACCAGCCTGCACGAGGCGATCGATCTGATGGCGCTGGCCAGCCGGGTCATCTCCAACGACTCCGGCCTGATGCACATCGCCGCCGCCCTCAACCGGCCGCTGGTGGGTGTCTATGGCTCCACTTCGCCGCTCTACACCCCGCCGCTGGCAGATCGGGTCGAGATCGTCCACACCGACATCGAGTGCCGCCCCTGCTTCAAGCGCACCTGCAAGTTCGGCCATCTCAAGTGCCTGATCGACCTGGCGCCGGAGCAGGTGGTCGATGCCTGCAAGAAGCTGGAGCAGAGTCAGTAAGATGCCCTACCGTCTGCTCTACAACCTGCTGATCCATCTGGGATTGCCGCTGGCGTTGCTGGCCCTCTACAAGCCGAAGAAAGGCAAGCCCGGCTTTGGCAAGCGCTGGGCCGAGCATCTCGGGCGGCAGCCCGCCACCGGACAGGAGGCGCCGCTCTGGATCCATGCGGTGAGCGTGGGGGAGACGCTGGCCATCACGCCGCTCATTCGCGCCCTCAAGGCGGAGCGGCCCGATCTGCCGATCCTGTTCACCACTACCACCCGCACCGGCGCCGATCAGGCTGCCAAGCTGGGGGACCGGGTGATCCATCGCTACGCGCCGCTCGACTACCCCTGGGCCATTGCCGCCTTTCTCGACACCTTCAAGCCGCGTGCGCTCTGGGTGATGGAGACCGAGCTGTGGCCGAACTGGCTGGCCGCCTGCGAGGCGCGCCACCTGCCGGTGACCATCATCAACGCCCGCCTCTCCGAGCGTTCCTGCCAGCGTTATGCCCGCTTCCACGGCGCCTTCGATGCCCTGAGCCAGCCACTGACCCATCTGCTCTGTCAGCATCAGGATGACGCCGACCGCTTCGCCCGCCTCGGCATCGATCGTTCGCGGCTGGCGGTGACCGGCTCCATCAAGTTCGATATCCAGTTTGGTGACGAGGTGCAGGCCAAAGGGCGTGCCCTGCGCCAGCAGCTGGGGGCGGATCGGCCGGTCTGGATCGCCGCCAGCACCCATCTGGGTGAGGATGAGCAGGTGCTGGCCGCCTTCGATCTGCTGCTCAAACGTCATCCCGATGCGCTGCTCATTCTGGTGCCGCGCCACCCCGAGCGGTTCGACCGGGTGGCCGAGCTGTGCGCCCCTTACGGCTGTGTGCGGCGCACCAGTCATGCTGCGGTTGGAGCACAGGATAAGGTCTATCTCGGCGATACCATGGGCGAGCTGCCGCTGATGCTGGCGGCGGCCGATGTGGCCTTCGTCGGCGGCAGTCTGGTGAAGGTCGGCGGTCACAACCTGCTGGAGCCGGCAGCCCTCGGCAAGCCCTGCCTGACGGGGCCCGCTTACTTCAACTTCAGCGATATCACTCGCCAACTGGTGGCTCAGGGGGGCGCCGCCATCGTGGCCGATGCCGCCGAGCTGGGCGAGCAGGTGAGCCAGCTTTTTGCCGACGAGAGCACCCGCCGCGAGATGGGCGAGCAGGCCCGCGCCGTGGTGCTGCGCAATCAGGGTGCGCTGGCGCGTACCCTCTCGCACTGCCTCACTGCGCTGGAGAACGACTGAGTGTCAGCCTTTCATACAGCCCGGCCATAAAAAAACGGAGCGCGATGCGCTCCGTTTTGTTTTTGGCGGAGGCCGGAATTAGCGAACGATCAGTCCCAGCAGGATGCCGACCACACCGAAGTCGGAGTCGCTGAAGGTGGTGTTGGCGAAGCCGAGGTCGCCCAGCACCGGCAGCAGGAACACCGGCAGAATGGTGAGCAGCAGCAGGCCGTTGGCGAAGGAGCCCAGAATGGCGCCACGACGACCACCGGTGGCGTTGCCGAAGACCCCGGCAGCGGCGCCGACGAAGAAGTGCGGTACCACGCCCGGGATGATGACGGTCAGGCCCATGGCGTAGAGCAGCGCCATCCCCACCAGACCGGCGGCAAAGCTCGACAGGAAGCCGATCAGCACGGCGTTGGGGGCATAGGGGAAGACGATGGGGCAGTCGAGTGCCGGCTTGGCGTTCGGCACCAGCTTGTCGGAGATCCCCTTGAAGGCCGGTACGATCTCGGCGATGACCATCCGCACACCCTGCAGGATGACGTAGACACCGGCGGCGAAGGTGATGGACTGCATCAGGGAGAACATGAACCAGTGCTTGCCTTTGGCGACGCTGGAGACAAACTCGGGGCCGGCGAAGGCGGAGGTCACCAGGAAGATGATGCCCATGGTGAAGGAGATGGCCACCGGGGTATCGCGCAGGAACAGCAGGCTCTTGGGCACCTGTACATCTTCGCAGCTGTGGGCCTTGTTGCCGAACTTGGCGCCGATCAGGGCGGAGAGCACGTAGGAGCAGGTGGAGAAGTGGCCCAGCGCCACGTCATCGGAGCCGGTGATCTGCTTCATGAAGGGGTGGGCGATGGCCGGGAAGAAGACCATGGCGACGCCGACCACCAGACTGCCCACCGCGATCAGCGGTACGCCGCTCATGCCGCCGGCAGAGAGGATCACCGCCACCATCATCGACATGAACAGGGTGTGGTGACCGGTCAGGAAGATGAATTTCCACGGGGTCAGACGGGCGATCAGGATGTTCACCAGCATGGCGAAGAACATGATCATCGCCATCTCCTTGCCAAACGAGGTCTGGGCGATGGAGACGATGGCCTCGTTGTTGGGGACGACCCCCTTGATGCCGAAGGCGTGCTGGAAGATGACGGCAAAGTCACCCAGCGAGTTGATCACCAGAGTTGCACCGGCCCCCAGAATGACGAAACCCATGATGGTCTTGACCGTGCCCTTGATGCACTCGGTCACCGGTTTCTTCTGGGCAATCAGGCCGATAAGTGCGATCAGGCCGACCAGCACGGCGGGCTCGGACAGCACGTCAAACATCAGAAAGTTGAAAAATTCCATGGTCAGCTCCTGGCAATGGAAGATGCGGCCCGCAGGCCGCATGGAGGATCCTTAGAGGGCGCCCAGTTCGCGCAGGGCGATGGCGAGCTTCTCTTTCATCGCGGCCTTGTCGACCATGTTGTCGAGGGCCACCAGACGGCCGTTGACCCCCATGGATTGCAGCTGCTCGGCGATGTCGCGGGTGGCGACAAAGATCTCGGCGGTTTCACTACCGGCGGAGGCCAGATCGCGGTGATCCACCTCGGCGGTGACTGCCAGCTCTTTCAGGATGCTCTTGATGCTCATCTCCATCATCAGGCTGGTGCCCAGACCGTGACCGCATACAACCAGAATTTTCATTGTCTCTTCCTCTGTCAGGTGCGCCTTGGCGCAGATTAGTAGCGCGCCAGAATGCGCAAGATGTCGTCTTTGGTGTCGGCCGCAATGATGGCCGCCACGTCCTCTTCATTCATAAACAGCTCGGCCAGCCGGGCGATGGTCTCCACGTGGGAGTTGCTGTCGCTGGCGGCCAGGGTGATCAGCAGCCGGATCGGGTCGTTGCCCTCGGAGTCGAAGTTGACCCCCTGCTTGATGACGGTCAGCCCCAGACCCAACCGGTTGACGCCGTCTTCGGGACGAGCGTGGGGCATAGCCAGACCGGGGCCCAGCACGTAGTAGGGGCCGAGCTCTTCATGAGAGCGAAACAGCGCCGCCACGTAGGAGGGTTCGATGGTGCCATTGGCCAGCAGGGGCGCCGTCGCCAGCTCGATGGCGTGACGCCAGTCGCGGGCTGTGGGCTCGATGCGGATGACATCCTCGGTCAGCAGTTGAGTCAGCATGGTGGTGATCCGGCTAGTTAAGATGGCGCCAATCTATCGATCTTGCGGTGGTGAAACTGTGAGGGTGATCGCGAAAGTTAGCGCTATCAGATAGCGCTAACATCAAACTGTGATAGCGCTATCACTTCACCCATTAACGGGAGTCATCCTGCCCCCGTGATCCGGGAAAGAGGGTAGAATCGGCCCTGAGCAAATGGTCAGTGGCGCTCTTTTGCCTTAAAGTGAGCAGCCGCAAGTCGAGGATGGGATGGATGTCAGAAGCAAAGAAGCGCCGTAGCACGGGTCGGGTGACCCTCAACGATGTGGCCCAGCTGGCCGGTGTGGGGGCCATGACGGTTTCCCGTGCCCTGCGCACGCCGGAGATGGTCTCCGACAGGATGCGCGAGCGCATCGAAGCTGCGGTGGAAGAGCTCGGCTATATCCCCAATCGGGCCGCCGGGGCGCTGGCCTCTGCGACTTCCCAGACCATCGTAGTGATCGTCCCGAGTCTGGCGGAAGCGGGCTGTGGCGAGATGATCGCGGGCCTGCAACAGACCCTGCTCGAGGAGGGCTACCAGATCATGCTGGGGGATGCCCAGCATCTGAAACAGCAGGAAGAGCGCCTGCTGACCAGCTTTTTGCAGCACAATCCGGCGGCGGTGGTACTGTTTGGTGGCGATCCCGGCGAGACGATCCGTACTCGCCTGAAAGCCTCCCGCCTGCCGGTGGTGGAAGTGGGTGCCATGGCCCGCAGCCCCATCGACATGAATGTGGGAGTCTCCAACTTCGATGCCGGTTATCAGCTCACCCACCACCTTATCGAGCGGGGCTACCGCAATATCGGTTTTCTCTGTGCCCGTCAGGAGCAGTGGATGCTGCAACAGCGGATGCAGGGCTGGCAGAAGGCGCTGCTCGACAACTACCTATCCCCCGATGCCATCATCAACACCTCGGAGCGGCCCAGCTTCAGCACCGGTGCCACCATGCTGGGTGAATTTCTGCTGCGCTGGCCCGAGCTGGACGCGCTGATCTGCGTTAACGACGAACTGGCGGCCGGGGTACTGTTCGAGTGCCAGCGTCGCCATTTGAATGTGCCGGGAAAACTCGCCATCGCCGGATTTGACGATCTGGATGTGGCGCGCGCCTGTTATCCGACCCTTACTTCGGTCAGGATCCCCTATCGCAAAATGGGGCAGGAGGCTGCCGAGCTGATCCTGCGCCAACTGGCCGGGGAGCCCGTGATGGGCACCGCGCTGGCTCTCGATTTTCAACTGCAAAAGCGTCAAAGCAGCTGATCCCCGTTTCACACGTCATCAAAGAGGCAACCATGTTCAAGGCTCTGTTACTGGAAAACCAAGACGGCAAGACTGTACCGACTCTGACCCGGCTGGCCGAGAGCCAGTTGCCGGAAGGTGAAGTGCGGGTGGCGGTCGCTTACAGCTCGATCAACTACAAGGATGGGCTGGCCATCACCGGCAAGGGCAAGATCGTGCGCCAATGGCCGCTGGTGCCCGGCATCGACTTTGCCGGTACCGTGCTTGAGTCTGCCGACAGCCGCTATCAGCCCGGCGACAAGGTGGTGCTGACCGGTTGGGGTGTGGGCGAAGGGCACTGGGGCGGCATGGCCGAACAGGCGCGGGTCAAGGGGGACTGGCTGGTGCCGTTGCCCGCCGGGCTGGATGAACGGCAGGCCATGTGCATCGGTACTGCCGGTCTCACCGCCATGCTCTGCGTGCTGGCACTGGAAGAGGCGGGCATTACTCCCGAAAGCGGCGAGGTGCTGGTCACCGGCGCGGCTGGCGGCGTGGGTGCCACCTCGGTTGCCCTGCTGGCAGCCCTTGGCTATCAGGTGGCGGCGCTGACCGGTCGTCCCGAAGAGCAGGGCGCCATGCTCACTGCGCTGGGTGCCAGCCGCATCGTGCCGCGTAGCGAGCTGCTGGTGCCTGCCAAACCGCTGGAAAAACAGCTGTGGGCTGGCGCCATCGATACCGTCGGCAGTCAGGTGCTGGCCAAGCTGCTGGCCCAGATGAACTATGGCGGCGCTGTGGCAGCCTGCGGGCTGGCGGGCGGCTTCGATCTGCCGACCAGTGTGATGCCCTTTATCCTGCGCAACGTGCGGTTGCAGGGGGTCGATTCGGTGATGTGCCCGTTTGAACGTCGTCAATTGGCATGGCAGCGACTGGCACGGGATCTTCCCGCCAGCTTCTTTGCTCAGGCGGTCACCGAGATTGGGCTGGAGCAGGTAGTGGAGGCCGCCGAGGCCATCACGCAAGGCCAGATCGCCGGTCGGACTCTGGTCAAACTTTGAACTCTCTCTGACTGGCGAGCCCGACAATTCCGGATAAAATTGGAGTGCGGGTGAACTATCCAAGGAGAGTGAAGATGGGTGGACACAAGCCGGATTACGACTCCTCTGATGATGATTGGGAGCCGGACTCCTGGGAAGAAGAGCTGGATCAGTGGGAAGATGAAAGCTGGCAGGATGATGACACTTTCGATGACCAGTGAACCACGGTATTGAACGAACAGGCGGGCTTTGGGCCCGCCTGATTTTTTTGCCGCGCTCACATGGCTGAGCGTTCGTCCTTGGTCAGGGGCGGGCCGCTGGGTAGAATGAACTGCCCAAATGACGCTCAAGGATGACTATGCGACTCTCCATCATATTGTTGGCTGCCCTGCTGGGTGGCTGTGTCTCCAACGATGATCCCTGCGAGAAGGTATGGAGTGAGGTGGGGGAGGCGGATGGCAAGCTGGGCTTCACCACCGAGCGGATCGAGTTCCATCAGGGCCAGTGTGGCAAGAAGGTGGATCCCGAACTGTGGAAGCAGGGACACCAGAAGGGATTGGCATGGTATTGCCGCCCCGAGCACCTCTATCTGGCTGGCCGCTCAGGCGAGGAGTATCGCGGCGTTTGCCCGAATGATACCCAGGCACGCAGATTGTTCGAACAGGGGCGTCAGGGGTGGACCGATCAATAACGCCCTGACAGGGAGGGGCGTTACTCCTCTTTCAAACGCAGCGGCTGGCAGAGGTAACCCTTGTCATTGGCACTGCGGGCACACTTGCTGCAGACAAACTTGGGTTTGCGGACTATCTTGCGCAACGCCTTGAGATCGGTGGGGATCTCGTGACGGCGCCATTCACACAGGGTTTTGCTGCCCATAACGACTACCTCTACGACTTGACGGCCGTATTGTAATCGATTTTCATTTCGAATAAACCGACAAAGCTCGCTTATTGGCCGATATGCCAATAAGCGATTGTTTCGGGAGGGATTACTGGTAGAGGAACTTGGTGAAGATAAGCTCGCGCACCGCTTTCTTGCCGGTCTCTTTCACCAGCAGTTCGTTGACGGTTGTCTCGCACTCCTTGCGCAGCTCTTCTCTGTTGGTCAGGGACTTCACTTGATCGGCATTTTTGCTGCCAATCAGACGGATGATGGCATCGCGGATCAGCGGGTCATGCTGCTCCAGCAGTTTGAGGTCGGCTTCGTTTTCCGCCATCAGCTCTACCGTGACCCGGATATAACCGAGGGTTTTGCTATCACTCAGGTAGTTGGTGATGATGTCGGGATCGAGCGCGTGGTAGGAGAAACCGGGCTTGGCAGCCCCCTCCGTGCCCTCGGCGGGCGGCTCATCTTCAGCCAGAGCTTGCTGCTGCAGGGCGCCACAGCTCAGTAACAACACCAGCAGAATTTTGAAGATCTTCATATAGATGGCTCATCAGCAAGAGATAACCCATTTTTGATGTTGCCATCGGGGCCGTCAAGCACGGATGTTCTTACATTTCGCTATTGATTTACGGATAATAAACCGGATTTTAACCTGAACACGGAAATCTCTGGATGGTGAAGCTGTGAAGTCCGAGTTGACTGTTCCCCTCACGCCGTTAAGCGGGTGGCTGGCCCCTGAATGTTGCGAATTGCCTGCCAGCTTGCGCCCCTGGCTGCTGGAGCCCGGCTCCATGACCCGGCGTCTGCGTCAGCACAATCGCCACTTTTCGGTGGAGTGGCTGGGCAATCACCCGGTCGCCCTTACTGCCGATGAGCAGTGGCTGGTGGATTCGGCCTCGCCGGCCGGCACCTGCCGCGAGGTGATCCTGCACGGGGATCGTGGGCCCGCCGTGCTGGGCTGGACCCTGTTTGCCGATGACGCACTGCAAGGGAGCGGCATTGCCGAGCTTGGCGAGCAGCCGCTGGGTGAGCGGGTATTTGGCCATGAGCCTGCCCGCCGTGATCACCTGCAGCTGGCCCGTTTCGATATTGCCGCCAATCCTCGTTGCCCGGCCGCCACTGTCTGGGGGCGTCGTTCCCGTCTGTTTCTGGGGCAGTGGCCACTGCTGGTGCACGAGCTGTTTCTGCCCTCTCTCGTCTGTGACAAGGAGCTGGAGTGAATCTGTTAACCAAGGAGCGGGGACTTGCCTACATGCAGTTGGCCCGCGTCGACAAACCCATAGGTACTCTGCTGCTGCTGTGGCCAACCCTGTGGGCGCTCTGGCTGGCCGCTGGTGGCCTGCCCAATCTCTGGGTGCTGACCGTGTTTGTGGTCGGGGTCTTTCTGATGCGCTCGGCAGGGTGCGTCATCAACGACTATGCGGATCGCAACTTCGATGGCCACGTCAAACGCACCGCCGGTCGCCCCTTGCCCACGGGTAGAGTCAAGCCGTGGGAGGTGCTGGCGCTCTTCTTCGTGCTGGCACTTATCTCGTTTGGTCTGGTGCTGACCATGAATCCGCTCACCATCGGCCTGTCGTTTGTCGCCCTGCTGCTGGCGGTGAGCTACCCCTTCATGAAGCGCTTTATCTCGAACCCCCAGCTGGTGCTCGGGATGGCCTTCTCCTGGTCGATCCCGATGGCCTATGCGGCCCAGGCGGATGCCCTGCCGCTGGTGGCCTGGCTGCTCTTCTTCGCCAACCTGCTCTGGACCGTGGCTTACGACACCCAGTACGCCATGGTGGATCGGGATGACGACCTCAAGATCGGCCTCAAATCCAGCGCCATCCTGTTTGGTCGTTACGACAAGCGGATCATCGGCGCATTGCAACTCTCGACGCTGCTGCTGTTGCTGGCGGTCGGGCAGCTGATGACGCTGGGGGGCTGGTATTACTGGGGATTGCTGGGGGCGGCGGTGCTGTTTGTCTATCAGCAGCGGCTCATTCGCGAGCGGCAGCGGGAAGCCTGCTTCCAGGCGTTTCTCAACAACAACTATGTGGGGGCGCTGGTGTTTGCCGGTCTGGTGCTCGATTACCTGCTGGCGTGACATGTTCCCGCGCAGACTCCGATAAAAAAGAAGGCCGCATCATGCGGCCTTCTTTGTTTGCGTTGCAGATCAGAGCTGATTGCCTGCCTGAATGGTGCGGCGGATCTTGTTGCTCAGCAGCGGCACTATGTTGTCGGCCAGCGCCTGGAAGCGGCCGAGATCCGGCTTGCACTCGGGAGAGAGGTATCCCTCCTTGCGCAAGGTGTGGATCAGGGTGCTGAACAGCTTCTGGTCGAAGAACTCGGGGGCGTTGATGCCGTGCAGGGTGCCGAGGCGCTCTGCCATCATCAGGCCGTCCGCTTCCAGCTGCTCCGCCTCGATATGAGGCTGGGCCAGCACCCGGGTCAGCACGATGGCGTAGCGTTGCAGGGTCTCCTGAATGCTCTCCGCCAGCAGCAGCAGGCGCATCTGGTTGGCCGGATTGACCCAGTAGCCGTCATCGCGGGTCTCGATCAGTTGCTGGGTTTGCAGAGCGTCGAGCAGGCTGTCGACCAGCGCCGGCAGCTCCTCTTCTTCATAACGCAGGAACAGCTCGGTCTTGAGCAGCGGATAGATGTCGATGCAACGGGCCATGATCTCGCTGCGGGAGATCCCTTCGCACCGTTCGATCAGTGCCGCCACCAGAGAGGGCATGGCAAACAAGTGGAGGATGTTGTTGCGGTAGTAGGTCAGCAGGATCGCCTGATAGCGGTCCAGACTGATGATCTGCCCCAGCTTGTCCTCGCTCACCTCGAACTTGTTGAGCTCCATCGCCTGATCCAGCAGGGTCTTGGCATCCTCATCCGGAATGGTGCTCTGCGGGCTGTAAGGCACTGCTTTGAGCAGATCCAGATAGGTGTTGAGCTGGGCCTGCAACTCGTCGCGGGTCAGGGCGTGGCGCTCGGCGGCCAGCAGCGCCAGCGCACTCAGGGTCAGGCCGTTGACCGCGGCAGCGCCGTTGATGCGGGTCATCAGCAGTTCGGCCAGATTGTTGACGGTGCCCGCCATCCACTCCGGACGCTCCTCTTCCCCGATGTGCTTTTTCCAGTCGGGAATATGTTCGCTCAGGTAGCTGTTGAGGGTCAGCGGTTCGCCGAAGTTGACGAAACCACGGCCGTAGTTGCGCAGCTTGCGCAGGATGCCGAGCACCTGCAGGAAGCTCTCTTTCTCCTTGCGACTCCCCTTGAGCTCGTTGTGGTAGGTGTTCACCTCCATCACGTGCTCGTAACCCAGATAGACCGGCACCAGAGTGACCGGCCTGTCCAGCCCGCGCATCATCGCCTGCAGGGTCATCGCCAGCATGCCGGTCTTGGGCGGCAGCAGGCGACCGGTACGGGAGCGACCGCCTTCGGTGAAGAACTCTACCGAGTACCCCTTGGCAAACAGCAGGTTGAGGTATTCACGAAATACCGTGCTGTAGAGCGGGTTGCCCTTGAAGGTGCGGCGAATGAAGAAGGCGCCGCCGTGGCGGAAAATCGGGCCCGCCGGCCAGAAGTTGAGGTTGATGCCTGCCGCGATATGGGGCGGCACCATCCCCTGGTGGTAGATGACGTAGGAGAGCAGCAGGTAGTCCATGTGGCTGCGGTGGCAGGGAACGTAGACGATCTCGTGCCCTTCCTGCGCCAACTGGCGTACCTTCTCGGCGCCATTGACCGACAAACCGCGGTAGAGCTTGTTCCACAGCCAGCCGAGGAAGCTCTCGCCCAGGCGGATCAGCCGGTAGGAGAAGTTGGAGGCGATCTCGTCCATGTAGCCATGGGCACGCTTTTGCGCCTTCTCGAGGCTGATCCCCTCGCGCTGGGCCTCCTCTTCAATCGCCTGCTGGATCACCGCGGAGTCGAGCAACTGCTTGAACAGCAGGTTGCGGTTCGGCAGTTTCGGGCCGGTGGCAGCCAGCTGCTGGCGGCTGAAGTGGGTACGGGCCACTCGTGCCAGCTTGTGGGCGATGGCCTCGTCGGTGCCGTGCTTGTCGGCCATGTAGCGCAGGGAGAGCGGCGGCGAGAAGCGCACCAGATTCTCGCGACCCTTGAGGATCACGATGAGCGCCTTCTTCAGCCGGTTCGGCGCCAGGCTGCTGATGATGTTGAGGCCGGAGGCTTCTTCCCCTTCCCGACCCGGAGCGCGGCCCCAGAACAGGGTGACGGGCACCACCTGGATATCCAGTGCGGGATCCTGCTTGTGCAGATCCAGCAGCTGGTGGAACTCCTGCAGGAAGGGGAGCGGTTTGCTGCGTTTGCCAAACAGGGGAGGCGGGCGATCCAGACAGACATAGCGCGGCAGCAGCTGGCCGTTCAGTTCCAGCGGCGTGAAGGGGCCGGGCAGCCCGAGATCCTCGCAGCACTGCTGCAGGGTCATCAGGTCGGTGATCGAACTGGTTTTCAGGGCATAGACGATGGGTCTGGCCGGATCCAGATTGAGTTCTGTGATGGGATTTTCCGGCAGGCTCTTGTGATTGACCAAGCCGCTGACCGGCCATTGCAAGATGGCTCTGGAAATCTTCTGTCCTAGGGACATGTGCGTCTGCTCTCCAAAAAAATGCGGCGTGAGCATAGCAAATCGACAGCCCCTTGTCGCCGAGAGGTACGATGAGTCAGCTGCGCAGGATCAAAACAGCAGTAAATGAGGGGTTGGTTGCGACAAATGTCAGCTGCGCCTTGCCTTGGCCACTGCACTGTATATACTGCCAGTGTGCTGTATAAAAAGACAGGTGCCAATTCTATGAAACCCCTTACCCCCCGCCAGGCCGAAGTGCTGGAGCTGATCAAGGTGAACATGAGCGAGACCGGTATGCCGCCGACTCGTGCCGAGATTGCCCAGAAGCTTGGTTTCAAGTCGGCCAATGCGGCCGAAGAACATCTGAAGGCCCTGGCCAAAAAAGGGGTCATCGAGATCATGCCGGGCACGTCCCGCGGCATTCGCCTGTTACTCGAAGAGGAAGAGGTGCTGGAAGAGAGCGGCCTGCCGCTCATCGGCAAGGTTGCCGCCGGTGAACCCATCCTGGCTCAGGAGCATATCGAGAGCCACTATCAGGTTGATCCCGCCCTGTTCCACCCGCGCGCAGATTTTCTGCTGCGGGTGCAGGGGATGAGCATGAAGAACATCGGCATTCTGGATGGCGATCTGCTGGCGGTGCACAAGACCCAGGAGGTGCGCAACGGTCAGGTGGTGGTCGCCCGTCTCGATGAGGATGTCACCGTCAAGCGCTTCCAGCGCAAGGGCAGTCAGGTATGGCTGCTGCCGGAAAATGAAGAGCTCTCCCCCATCGAGGTGGATCTCTCTTGCCAGCAGCTCACCATCGAGGGACTGGCTGTCGGGGTGATCCGCAACGCTGACTGGATGTAATCCTCCCCGCCAACTGCGTTTGCCACACGGCCTCCTTCGGGAGGCCGTGCTGTTTCTGGCGCACTTTCCCTGTCATATCAAACAGATCATCGGTGGCGGCATTTTTGTCCTGCGCGACCGGCTACCAATCATCCATTTCAGATATATGCTCAGATCAGTGCCCTGTCGCCGAGACAGGGCTTGGCGCCTCCCTCTGACCATCGCAATGCGCCGTGACGGGAGGGCCGGTAACAACGAGAATCAGGCAGTACACCTTCACGGGATATGAAGGGGGAGTGGGGAGATCCCGAGCCTTGTCGGGCAAAGGGGACCACTCGTAATGGTTGCAGATAGTCGTGACGGGCCTGTTCCCAGTTCAGGCCGACGAAGCAACATGACCTGTCGGTCAAGGAGGACTGGTATGGCATCAAGATCGCCATGGGATTCAGAGGCTGGGGCTGCGCCAGCGGAATCGTCAATCACCCGTTTCGTCAAAGGTAGCCGGATGACCTGGTTTTACGGTCTCTGGCTGCACCATCGTGGTTCGCACTGGACGCTCTGGCTGGGATGCCCGAAAGAGAAGGTGGTGCGTCTGGTATTGCTGTTCAAACGGGGTCACGGTGATCGCCAGGGGGAAGAGGGCTGGCTGGCCCCCGTGATTCCCATCGGCGTGCGGGCCATCGGCAAGATGTTGCAGCAGGGGCGTAACGCTCGCCCCTGAGCAGAAGAGACAAACAAATCCACCCATAACCGGCCCCCGAGGGGGCCGGTTTTTTTATGGCTGAAATTGGCGATTAATTATGCCAAATGGTCGACTCCTGACAGGGCGTTGCACAAGGTTGAACCACCTTGGCGGCTCGCTGGGGTACAATGCCCCCCTCTTGTCCGGTCACTGCTGGGCATCTGCCTCGAACTGAAAGGGTCTCTTGTTATGATGAAGCTCCGCTATCCCCTGCTCTTTCTGCTGCTGACAGCCTGCCTGATCCTGGTGTTCTACGCCACGCAGCCAGAGCAGCCGGAACAGGCCGACTACTATCCGGCGGGGCGGGACATCAATGATTTCGCCTTTACCGATGCGGACAACCAGCCGTTCACCCCTGCCAACCTGAAGGGGCACTGGACCTTCCTGTTCGTCGGCTACACCTTCTGCCCCGATATCTGCCCCACCACCCTGGCAGATATGCGCTCCGTCTATGACCAGCTGAAGAAGATGGCGCCCGACAGTCAGGTAGTGTTTATCTCGGCGGATCCCCAGCGTGACGATATTCCACGCCTCAAGACCTATACCGCCTTCTTCAATCCCGAGTTCAAGGCGGCCACTGCCCCCCACGACAAGCTGTTCCCGTTCGTGCGCAATCTGGGGCTGATCTACTCCATCGCCAATCAGGGGGAGAAGGATTACCTGATCGATCATTCCGCCTCCATCGTGCTCATCAATCCCAAGGGCAAGCTGCAGGCGGTATTCCGTCCGCAGGTGGCGCCGGGTCAGGTGCCCAGAGTGCAGATGGCCACCATGCTCTCTGACTTCTCCCGCATCCTGAAGCTGACAGGCCACTGAGCGTGACCCCAGCTGTTGCCCCCTGGTGGCGAGATCCCTCTCGCCACCGCGCTGTGTTTGCGCTCGCCCTGCCCATGGTTTTCTCCAATATCACCACCCCCTTGCTGGGGCTGGTGGACACCTGGGTGATCGGTCATCTCGGTCAGGCCTGGTTTCTGGGGGGCGTTTCGGTCGGTGCGACCCTGATCAACCTCATCTTCTGGCTGCTCGGCTTTTTGCGGATGTCGACCACCGGCCTGACGGCGCAGGCGCACGGCGCAGCTGATGGTCGTGCCCAGCTCGATACCCTGCTGCGGGCGCTGGGGCTGGCCATTGCTCTCGGTCTGGCGCTGCTGTTGTTGCTTTTCCCCCTGTTGCCACGACTGATCGCCCTGAGTGGCGGCTCGCCCGAGGTGCAGCTCTATGCGGGCCAATACGTGGCGGTACGGATCTGGAGCGCCCCGGCGGCGCTCTGCAATCTGGTGATCATGGGCTGGCTGCTGGGGATGCAGGATGCCCGCAGCCCCATGGTGATGCTGATCCTCACCAATCTGGTCAACATGGCGCTCGACGCCCTGTTTGTGCTGGGGCTCGGCTGGCAGGTGCGGGGTGTGGCGGCGGCCTCGGTCATGGCGGACTACTGCGCGCTGGCCGTCGGTATCTGGCTGGTACGCCGTCAGCTGGGGCAATTGGCGCCGACGGTGTGGCAGGATGGCTGGCAGCGCTGGCGGCAGCTCGCGCCCATGGTGCGGTTGCTCGGCCTCAACCGCGATATCTTCCTGCGCTCCCTGTGCTTACAGCTCTGCTTTGCCTTCATGACTCTGCAAGGGGCACGACTGGGGGATGTGGCGGTGGCCGCCAATGCGGTGCTGCTCAACTTCCTGATGCTCATCTCCTACGGGCTCGATGGTTTTGCCTATGCGGTGGAGGCCATGGTAGGACGAGCCATCGGTCAGCGGGATCGGCAGAAACTGCGGGAGGCCATCGTGCTCAATCTGGGCTGGGCCGCCCTCATTGCCAGTGGTTTTACCCTGGTGTTTGCCCTCTTTGGTGCCCACCTTATCGGCTATATCACCGACATTCCGGCCGTGGTGGCGGAGGCAAATCGTCAGCTTCCCTGGCTGATCGCCATGCCCTTGCTGGCGGTCTGGTGTTTCCTGCTGGATGGCGTATTTATCGGGGCGACCCGGGCGCGGGAGATGCGCAACAGCATGTTGCTGGCCGCGTTTGGCGGCTTCTTCCCGATCTGGTGGCTCTGTCAGTCGTGGGGCGTGGCCGCGTTATGGGCGGCGATGGCGGCGCTGATGGTGGGGCGTGGCCTGTCGCTGGGGGTCACTTGCTGGCGGCTGGAGCGCAGCGGGCATCTACTCGACGCCCGCCACTGATCATCGGTGGCGCTTACATGGCGCCGTCGTAGCCGAGCTGGCGCCAGCTCTCGTAGACAAAGACAGACACCGCGTTGGAGAGGTTCATGCTGCGGCTCTGGGGCACCATAGGGATGCGCAGCCGCTGCTCGAATGGCAGGCTCTCGATGATCTCGATGGGCAGGCCGCGACTCTCCGGGCCAAACAGCAGGGCATCGCCAAGGGCATATTGTGCTGCCGAGTGCGCGGTGCGGCCCTTGGTGGTGCAGGCAAACACCCGCTTGGGTGCCACGGCGGCCAGAAAGGCCTCATAGCTCGGCCAGCGCTTCACCTCGGCAAACTCGTGATAGTCGAGTCCCGCCCGTTTTACCCGCTTGTCATCCCACTCAAATCCCAGCGGCTCAATCAGATGGAGCCGGTAACCGGTATTGGCGCAAAGCCGGATGATATTGCCGGTGTTGGGCGGAATTTCCGGCTGGTAGAGGACGATATCGAGCATGACGAGCTCCTGTAAAGAGATGTAAAGCCAAGAAGGGGCGCCAGCATACCCAGCGCCCGTCCGGATGAAAAGGATCAGGCGATGGGCAAGCGGATGGTGATGGTCAGCCCGGTCGGGTGATTGTTGCTGGCCGCAATGGTGCCGCCGTGGCGCTGTATTGCCTCCGAGGCGATGGCCAGCCCCAGCCCGGTGCCGCCAGTTTTGGCGTTGCGGGCGTCATCGACCCGGAAGAAGGGCTGGAACAGCAGCGCCTGCTGCTCGTCTGGCACCCCGGGGCCGTCATCCCGAATGGTCATCACCCACTCCTGCCCCTCCCGATACCAGTCCACCTTGATGAACTCGCGGGCATATTTGAGGGCGTTGCGCAGGGGGTTCTCCACCGCCCGGGCCAGCAGCTCGGGCCACATCTGGATCGACTCGGCAGGTAGCGGCGGCAGTCTGAGCTGTTTGCCGCTCTGATTCGCTTCGAACATGGCATCTTCGAGGATGGGCTCCAGCAGGTCGGCCAGCGGATGTACCACCGGCGCCTCCACATGCTGCTGCACTCGCGACAGATCCAGCAGATCGCCGATCAGCTTGTCCAGCCGTCCGATCTCCGACTCGATCCGCGCCAGCTCGGCGCTGTCACCCTGTTTGCGGCGGATCAGCGCCTGCGCCAGTTGCATCCGGGTGAGGGGGCTGCGCAGTTCGTGGGAGATATCGGAAAGCAGCTGTTTCTGCTTCTGGATCATGCTCTTGAGCGTCTCCACCATGCGGCTGACGTTGTCCGCCAGCTGGCCGATCTCGTCGCCCCGTCCCAGGTTGGGGATCTGTACCTCCAGATTGCCCGCCGCCAGTTGGGAGACCGACTTCTGCAACTGCAGGATGGGGCGGGTCAGCCGCCAGGCGAGCAGCAGGCAGAGCGGGGTGCTGACCAACATCGAGATGCCCAGAATGCGGATCGGGTGATCCAGCACCTGAATGAACAGGAACAGATAGGGGTTCTCGGCATTGAGGCCGAAATAGACGTGATAGCGATGACCGTGGTGCTCCATCAGGAAGGGGCCGGCGATCGCCTTGCGATCCTCGTTGCCCAGCATGGGATTGGCCGGGTCATCGGCGTCCACCATAAAGCGCACCACGAACTTGCGCGGATGGGTGGTGGACTGGATCTGCCCCTTCTCGTCGCGCAGGTAGACGTTGTCCACCGGCAGCATGGCGATCTTGTCCATCGCCTTGGCCAGATCAAAATCCTGATCCGGCTCGGCGGCGTTGAGCAGGGCCTGCACGTTGTTCTGCATCCGCGCGACTTCGTGGGTCGGCAGCGGGATCTGGTTACGGGGATCCAGGGTCGGCAGGCTGATCACGGCGGCCAGCATCACCAGCAGCATGAACCAGAACCAGAGGAAGATGTGGGTCGAGATCCCGTTGAGGGAGTTGATGCGCTCTATTCTTGCTCTAGCCACAGGTACCCGCGCCCCCGTACGGTTTTGAAGCGGGGTTGACCATCGGTGCGGTCCGGCAGCTTCTTGCGCAGGTTGCTCAGGTGCATGTCGATGGCCCGATCGAAGGGTTCCAGCTTCTTGCCCAGCACCTGCTCGGAGAGGTGGCTCTTGCTGACGATCTGGCCGGGATTACGCAGCAGGCACTCCAGCAGCCCGAATTCGGTGGCGGTCAGCTCCAGCAGCTGTTCGCCGCAGCGGGCCTGCTGCAGGCCAGGTTGCAGCACGATATCCATGAAGTGCACTTCGTCGGAGGAGCTGCCGCGCTGGGGCGGGGCGCTCTGGGTACGGCGCAGGATGGCGCGTACCCGGGCCAGCAGCTCCCTGTCATCGAACGGCTTGGCCAGATAGTCGTCGGCACCCGCTTCCAGACCGTTGACCCGATCCTGGCTGTCACCGCGGGCGGTCAGCATCAGCACCGGGGTGTCGTGGGTCTTGCGCAGCTTGGTCAGCATGGCAAAGCCGTTGAGCTTGGGCATCATCACGTCCAGCAACACCAGATCGAAGCTCTGCTCCGCCAGCCGTTGCAGCCCCTCTTCACCATCCTCGGCGACCGTGACCTGAAATCCCTCCAGGGTCAGAATTTCGGTGAGCAGTTGGGTCAATTCAAGATCGTCGTCGACCAGGAGTATTCTGTTCATCTGGTGTTATTCCGCAGATTTTCGCGCCAAACTGACGCCGGGGTCAGGGTATAATAAGTTTTTCATCGCCAGAGGAAAGCCGGTTTTGAGCCATCAACAATATTCCCGTTGGGTGACCTTTGCCAGCATAGCGGCGGTCACCACCGCTACCTTGCTGATCATCGGCAAACTGATCGCCTGGCTGATGACCGACTCGTCGACCCTGCTGGCGTCGCTCACCGACTCCTTCATGGATGTGAGTGCCTCCATCATCAACCTGCTGGCCATTCGCTATGCGCTGGCCCCCGCCGATGACGAACACCGTTTCGGTCACGGCAAGGCGGAGTCGCTGGCTGGCCTCATCCAGTCGGCCTTTATCTCCGGCTCCGCCCTGCTGCTGGTGATGCACGGAATTTCATCCTTGCTCAATCAGGCGCCGATTCTGCGGCTGGAGGCGGGTCTCTGGGTCAGCGGCGGATCCATCGTGCTGACCCTGCTGCTGGTCAGTTTTCAGAGTTTCGTTATTCGCAAGACCAACAGTGTGGCGATCAAGGCCGACATGCTGCACTACCGCTCCGATCTGCTGCTCAATGCCGGTGTCTTGCTGGCGCTGGTGCTGGCGGGGCAGGGGTGGTACTGGGCCGACGGCCTGTTTGCCATCCTGATCGGGCTATTCCTGTTGTGGGGGGCGGGACACATCGGCTACGAGTCGGTGCAGGCCCTGCTCGATCGTCAGTTGCCAGCGGAAGAACAAGCGAGAATAATGGCGCTCTGCTGTGCCGTAGAAGGTGTACACGGCGTACATGACCTGCGCACCCGTCAATCCGGGCCGACCCGATTCGTACAGTTGCATCTTGAACTGGATGATCAGATCCCCCTGGTCAAGGCCCATCAGATCGCCGATGAAGCCGAACTGGCGGTACGCCAGGCATTCGAGCGGATGGATGTCATCATCCACATGGACCCCATCTCGGTGCTGACAAAAGAACAACAGAGCCCTCACCCAGAACAACAGTAGGCTGCAACATGGATGAACTGGTTGCCAAAACCTGGCACAAAATTCAGCAAGAAGCACAGTGCATGGCGGCCCAGGAGCCGATGCTGGCCAGCTTCTTCCACTCCACCATTCTCAATCACAAGAATCTGCGTTCGGCCCTCAGCTTCCAGCTGGCCAACAAACTCGACAGCGCCACCATGCCCGCCATCGCCCTGCGCGAGGTGATCGAGCTGGCCCTGCGCAGCGAGCCCGAGCTGCTGACGGTAGTGGCGGCTGACATCTGCGCCGTGCAGGAGCGGGATCCTGCGGTCGATCTCTTCTCCACCCCGCTGCTCTATCTCAAGGGGTTCCATGCCCTGCAGGGCTATCGGGTCGCCAACTGGCTGTGGCGTCAGGGGCGCCGCTCGCTGGCCCTCTATCTGCAAAATCAGATCTCGGTGGTGTTCGGGGTGGATGTGCACCCGGCCGCCCGTATCGGCAAGGGGATCATGTTCGACCACGCCACCGGCATAGTGGTGGGCGAGACGGCGGTGATTGAAGATGATGTCTCCATCCTGCAGAGCGTGACCCTCGGCGGTACCGGCAAGGAGAGCGGCGATCGCCACCCCAAGATCCGCGAAGGGGTGATGATAGGGGCGGGCGCCAAGGTGCTCGGCAATATCGAAGTGGGCGTGGGTGCCAAAATTGGCGCGGGCAGCGTGGTGATCAACCCGGTGCCGCCTCATACCACGGTCGCTGGCGTACCTGCCAAGATCGTCGGCCGTCCGGAGTGCGACAAGCCTTCACTGGATATGGATCAGTGTCTCTGATCTCCCGGCCGGAGTAGTCGATGGCCAAACGCTGGTCGGGTTATCTGATTTTGGGGATGTGGCTGCTCAACCTGCTCCATCTCTATCTGGGACTCTCCCCCTGGCCCGCGGCCATGGCGGCCTGGGGGGCGTCACTGCTCACCTGGCCCTGGCTGGTGGGAGCCGCCAAGCGGCAGGCGCTGGCCCTGTATGGCGCCGCCCTGCTGCTGCTCATCTTCTCCTGGTGGCAGGGCGCGCCCCTTACCGCCGGTGACTGGCTGCTGCCCAACATCAATATGCTCACCATGTTTGCCGCGGTGAGCACCCTCAACCTCGCCACCTCAGGTCTCTTGACCGGCACCACCTCCTGGACCGGGCGTAAAGGTCTGTGGAGCACCATGGCCAGCCTCAATCTGCTGGGGGCGGTCATCAACCTCTCGGTGTTGTTCATCATCGGCGATCGGCTGGAGCGCAATGGCACCCTGGAGCGGCGTCAGGTGATGGTGCTGAGCCGGATCTTCTGTGCCGCCGCCTTCTGGTCGCCCTTCTTTGTCGCCATGGCGGTGGCGCTTACCTATGCGCCGGGCTTGCAACTCTCCCATATTCTGCCGTTCGGGATCCTCGCCGCCTTGCTGGCGATGGGGCTGACCGCCTGGCAGGTTGAGCGGATCGGGGTGGCCGACTTTGCCGGTTATCCGCTGCGGCTGCAGACCCTGGGGTTGCCAGTCACGCTGGCGCTGCTGGTGCTGCTCATCAAGCAGATCTGGCCCCAGCTCGGCATTCTGGCGGTGATCGCGCTGGTGGCCCCGCTGCTGGCGCTGCTCTTTATGCCGAGGGTCGGGCGCAAGGCGGCCCTCAAGCGGCAGGTAGTGGAGCGCTTCCCCGCCATCGGCGGTCAGCTGGTGCTGTTTCTGGGGGCCGGTTTGCTGGCGGCAGGCATCAACAGTGCACTGTCGGTTATCGATTTCGGCTCCGGTCACGGCCTGCCGCTGTTCAATCACTTTGGCTGGCTCGAAGCATCCCTCACTCTGCTGCTGATCCTGCTGGTGGCCATCGTCGGGGTACATCCGCTCATCAGTATCTCCGGGCTGGCGCCACTGCTCTGGCCGCTGGCTCCGGATCCCAGCCTGCTCGGTATGTGTTTCCTGCTGGGGTGGGGGCTTGCCACCGGCACCAGTCCGCTCTCCGGATCCAATCTTGCGCTGGCCTCCCGCTACAACCTCAGTGCCGGGCTGATTCTGCGCTGGAACCTGCTCTACGGCCTGCTGATGTATGTGGTCGCCTGTCTGTTGCTGGGGGCTTATATCGCCTTGCATGGATAACGGCGGCGCCGTCAGGAGGGAGCAAATGATGCGCGGGTGGCGAGGCCTTTTACGCACGGTTCAGTGTGTTGTCGCGGCTCGGGCGCAGGATGCGAGAAAAATAGACGCATATTTAGACAATACATCTATGGAAGGCGCATTTTACAGCGCACTGGCTTGTTTGTGCCGATGCGCTCGGGGTATGCTGGCTTCACGCGCTTGAATCGCCCTCTGTGGGGCATCGCAATTGAACAAACAGGTATGCATATGTCACTAGAAGTCCTTGAGCAACTCGAATCCAAAGTACAATCCGCCGTCGACAACATCTCCCTGCTGAAGATGGAGCTGGACGAGCTGAAAGAGCAGAACAGCAAGCTGCAAGACGAGAACCATCAGCTGCGCAACGAGCACACTGCATGGCAGGAGCGTCTGCGTGCCCTGCTGGGTAAAATGGATCAGATGGGCGAAACCATCTAATTCATCGCCTTCAGGCAGAATTGAAAACGGGCCGCTCCATGAGCGGCCCGTCTGTTTTTGGCAGGGCGGGGATTACAGCGCCAGCAGCTGTTTGACCGTCTTCTCGATGCCGTCTGCCGCTTCGACTATGTTGTTGGCCAGCATGTATGCGGGGGTGGAGATCACCTTGCGCTCCTGATCCACCACGAATTCGTTGACCGGGCAGTTGAGATGGCTGCCTCCCATCGCCTCGATGGCGTTGGCGGTACCCTCGTCATGGCCGATGGTCGCCAGCGTCCCGGCGCCATATATCAGCGGGATCATGGCGGGCGCGATGCAGATATAGGCGGCCGGTTTGTTGGCTTTGGCAAAGCTCTGGCACGCTTTCAGCACATCGGGCTGGATCTGGCATTCGGCTCCTTTGATAGCGAAGTCGCACAGGTTTTTGGCCGCGCCAAAGCCGCCGGGCACCAGCAGCGCGTCGTAATCGGCCACATCCAGCTCGGCCACATCCTTTATCTGGCCACGGCAGATACGGGCCGCTTCGACCAGCACGTTGCGGCTCTCTCCCTCGCTCACTTCACCGGTCAGGTGATTGATGACATGGAGCTGCGCCACGTTCGGGGCGAAGCACTGGACGGCGGCTCCCTGACGGGCCAACGCCAGCAGGCTGATGACGGCCTCGTGGATTTCGGCCCCGTCAAAGACACCGCAGCCACTCAAAATCACGGCCACTTTTTTCATGGCAAACTCCTCGTTGTTGAAAATGTGAGCCAGGATGGATTGTTGTACTTTTGTATGGTTATCGCTCGCCCTCCGCTGGTCAAGTCATCTTGCTGTGCAAGGATTGTTTCGTTTTGGATCCTGCCGTACCTACTCCCTTAAATCTTTTTCCACATTGATCGAGATCATTTCAACTGTCTCGCGATCGGTTTTTACGATCTCAATTAATTGTTTTTAATGGCTTTTTGTATTCTTATGCACAGCTTTATCACTGTGCGCTCTGATGCGCCCCATTTTTGAACACAGAGTTATCCACAGATTGAGTCCCTTTATCAGGCGCTGTGTGCTGTTGCTGCGCCCCTTGGTGTGAGGGGGGCCCTGTGGCATCCTAGCGGCTGTTTATCTCTGGCAGGACGATTTCATGGCCCCTAGCAACCCCCTTATTCTGGTCGACGGCTCCTCTTATCTTTACCGCGCCTTCTTCGCCTCCCAGCAGGCCGATCTGCGCACATCGACCGGTTTGCCGAGCGGCGCCGTCCGTGTCATGGCCAACATGATGCGCAGCCTGCGCAAGCAATATCCTGACTGTCATGTGGCCGTGGTGTTTGATGCCAAGGGCAAGACCTTCCGCGACGACATCTATCCCGAGTACAAGGCGACCCGCGCCAGCATGCCGGACGATCTGCGCAGCCAGGTCGCCCCGATCCACCAGATGATCAAGGCGATGGGCTTCCCCTTCCTGATGGTGGAGGGGGTGGAGGCCGACGACGTGATCGGCACCCTGGCCCGCCAGGCGACCGAGAAGCAGCTGCCGGTGCTGATCAGCACCGGTGACAAGGACATGGCGCAGCTGGTCTCCGACCATGTCACCCTGATCGACACCATGAAAGATGTGAAGACCGATCGGGAAGGGGTGATCGAGAAGTTCGGCGTACCGCCCGAGCTCATCATCGACTATCTGGCCCTGATGGGTGACAAGGTCGACAACATTCCCGGTATGACCGGTGTCGGCGAGAAGACCGCACTGGCTCTGCTGCAGGGGATTGGCAGCATCGATGAGATTGCCGCCAACCTCGACAAGGTAGCTGCCCTCGGCTTCCGTGGCTCCAAGGCGTTCGCCGACAAGTTCCGCGAGCAGGAGGAGCAGGTTCGTCTCTCCTATCGACTGGCGACCATCAAGACCGACGTCGAACTGGAACAGAGCCTGGAAGAGCTGTTGCTCAAGCCGGTCGACAAGGAGTCCTTGCTGGCGGTCTATCGCGAATACGAGCTGCGCAACCTGATCAAGGAGCTGGAATCCGGTGGTGAAGAGGGGAGCGAGAGCGCCGGACAGGACGAAGCTGGCGATGAGATCGCCGCTCCGGTTGCCGCCATCGAAACCGACTACCGCTGCATTCTGGACGAAGCCGAGTTTGACGGCTGGCTGGAACAGCTGAAAGCGGCACCGCTGTTTGCCTTCGATACCGAAACCACCAGTCTCGACTATATGGAAGCGCGGATCGTCGGCGTCTCCTTCGCGGTTGAGCCGGGCAAGGCTGCTTATGTGCCGTTTGGCCACGACTATCTGGGGGCACCGGTACAGCTGAGCGAGGCCGTGGTGTTGGGCAAGCTCAAGCCGCTGTTGGAAGATCCGACCCGTCTTAAGGTGGGGCAGAACCTCAAGTACGACCGCAACGTGCTGCTCAACCATGACATCGACCTGCAAGGTATCGCCTACGACACCATGCTCGAGTCCTACGTGCTCAACTCCACCGCCAGCCGCCACGATATGGATTCGTTGGCCAAGCGTTACCTCGGGGTCGAGACCACCTCCTTTGAAGATATCGCGGGCAAAGGGGTGAAACAGCTCACCTTCAACCAGATCGAGCTGGAGCAGGCCGCTCCCTATGCGGCGGAAGATGCTGATATCACTTTGCGCTTGCACCAGATCCTGTGGGGTCAGCTGGAGGCCGTGCCGGGCCTTGCCAAGGTATTCAGCGAGATCGAACTGCCCCTGCTGCCGGTACTGGCGCGGATGGAGTTGCTCGGCACCACCATCGATCCCAAGCTGCTGCACCAGCAGAGCCAGGAGATCGAGCTGCGGTTGGCGGAGCTGGAGAAGCAGGCTCACGAGCGGGCCGGACAGGAGTTCAACCTCTCCTCGCCCAAGCAGCTGGGGGAGATCCTCTTCACCAAGCTGGGCCTACCGATCATCAAAAAGACTCCGAAGGGGGCACCGTCCACCGCAGAAGAGGTGCTGGCCGAGCTGGCGGAGACCTACGAGCTACCGCGTCTCTTGATGGAGCACCGCGGTCTGGCCAAGCTCAAGTCCACCTACACCGACAAGTTGCCGCTGATGATCAAGCCGCAGACCGGGCGGGTACACACCTCCTATCATCAGGCGGTAGCGGCTACGGGCCGTTTGTCATCATCTGATCCCAATCTGCAGAACATCCCGGTGCGCAACGAGCAGGGGCGCCGGATCCGTCAGGCCTTTATTCCGAGCGCCGGTTACAAGCTGGTAGCGGCGGACTACTCCCAGATCGAGCTGCGTATCATGGCGCACCTCTCCGGTGACAAGGGGCTGCTGACCGCCTTTGCCGAGGGCAAGGACATCCACAAGGCGACTGCCGCCGAGGTGTTCGGCGTGGCGCTCGATGCGGTCACCACCGACATGCGCCGCAGCGCCAAGGCGATCAACTTCGGCCTTATCTACGGCATGAGTGCCTTCGGTCTGGCCAAGCAGCTGGGGATCGGTCGTGCCGAAGCGCAGAAGTACATGGATCTCTACTTCGAGCGCTACCCGGGCGTGCTGGAGTATATGGAGCGCACCCGTCAGCAGGCGGAAGCCCAGGGGTATGTCGAGACCCTGTTTGGTCGTCGCCTCTATTTGCCGGATATCAAGTCCCGCAACGCCGGTCTGCGCAAGGCGGCCGAACGGGCCGCCATCAACGCCCCGATGCAGGGCACGGCCGCCGATATCATCAAGCGCGCCATGATCAACGTGGACAGCTGGATCCGCGGTATCGAGGATGAGTCGATCCGCATGCTGATGCAGGTACACGATGAACTGGTGTTCGAGATCCGCGAAGAGAAGCTGGAGGAGTACACCGCCATCATCAAGGAGAAGATGTCGGCCGCTGCCGAACTGGATGTGCCGCTGGTGGTGGAGGCGGGCACCGGCGACAACTGGGATCAGGCTCACTGATTTCCGGTCAGCCGTTTTGCACGGTTATATAGCTATATAAGAAGCGAAGCCCGGCATTATGCCGGGCTTCCTGTTTCTGCCTGCCCTATGAGGTCTCTTGCAGATACTCATCCTTGAGCAGCACATAGTTGTCGGCCGAGGTCTTGAGGAAGGCGACCTCGGCCGGCTTGAGCGGGCGAGCCTGTTTGACGGGATTACCTATATATAGAAAGCCTGACTCGAGTCGCTTGCCTGGCGGCACCAGACTGCCGGCTCCGATCATCACATCATCTTCGACCACGACGCCATCAAGCAGAATGGCACCCATGCCGACCAGCACCCGGTTGCCGATGGTGCAGCCGTGCAGCATCGCCTTGTGACCCACAGTGACATCTTCACCGATCAGCAGCGGATAGCCGGTCGGATTGCTGGCGCTCTTGCGAGTCAGGTGCAGCACAGTGCCATCCTGAATATTGCTGCGGGCGCCGATGTGGATATGGTTCACATCCCCCCGTGCCGCCACCATGGGCCAGATGCTGGCATCATCGGCCAGCTCGATATCGCCCACCAGTGTCGCGCAGGGATCTACATATACCCGTTTGCCCAGTTGCGGGCGTGTTCCCTTATAGGGTCTCAGTCGCAAGTCCATCTTGGCCTCCTTGTTTTCGGCCATTCTAGCAACCTGAAGGCTGTTTCTGTGGATAAGTTTGTATAAAAGCTGTGGTCGGATATGAATAACTAAAAAAGTGCTGTTTTTTGCAATTTTA